>JAYVBR010000453.1:0-2486 GCA_043750395.1 Bacteroidota bacterium
TTGGAAGTTCGGTCTTTAATTTATACATTTGGCTAACCAAATCCCCAACTGACGCCAAGCCACGAGACGTTGTGCGTCACTTTCGAGCGACAGAAAACCTAAAGAAAATAAAAATGAAAATTATACGATATTTTACTTTTTTGATTTTTATAATTTTACAAAGTTGCATTGTTAATCCTAAAAATTATACTTACAAAACTAAGTTTAGTTTGGAAAATATTCAAAAAGAAAACCTTAAAAATTATTTAAGAACAGATTGTTTTTATATAAATACAAAAGAGGAAGATTACGATAATGGAAAAAGAAAAACATTTGAATTTATGAGATTTTTCAAAAATGGTAGAGTTTACATAAGCAAAACTTTTTTTGATACAATTCCAAAAAATGAATTCACAAATTTTGTTTCTTTAGAGGAAATCTATGAAAAAACAAAAAAATTTGACTATGACAGCGGAAGAAAAGCATATTATTTAATTGAAAAAAACGGAATTTTAAAAATTGAGCAATACGTCAATGCTGGAACTGGATTTATAATTAGAGAAGGAATAATCGATGAATTTAAAATAAATTTCAAAAATGAAAATAAAATTTACAAAATAGAAATCATAGAAAATAAAATTAATGAACCAAATTGGTAATAGCAATAATGAAAAAGCGAACGCACAACAGCGGTTTGCAAAAATTGGGGTTTAGGTCTTGAATTTACACATTGTTTTGTACTTTTGTGGTCAGTGATTTACTGAAAGTTCGGGCTAACCAAATCCCCAACTTATGCAAGCCACGAGACGTTAGCCGTCATTGTACCGCACCGCAATAAAAATAACGTAAAAAAGAAAAAAATCAAATATGGGAATGCAATTTAGAAGAAGTAAATCTTTTGGTCCAATCAGATTAAATTTGAGCAAATCAGGAATTGGAATGAGCACTGGAATAAAAGGTTTAAGAGTTGGGGTAAATAGTAAAGGTCAAACTTATGGAAGTGCAAATATTCCAGGAACAGGTTTAACATATCGTTCAAATCTCGGAGGAACAAATAATAACAATCAATCTTACAGCAACGAAAACCAAAATTTGTTAAACAGTTTAGTAACTGCTGATATTTTAGGTTTTGAATACAACACTTTTAAATATAGAGAAAGTGATAATAAAGGTTGTTTAAAAATATTTATGTGGATTGTTTCAATATGTCTAATTCCAGCAATTATTGGCATTTTTACAACAATTGCTTTAATCTACTTTAATTACTCAAAAAATAAAAAACCTGAAACAAAATTTCTAAAAAACTTCAGTAACGGATATTTAAATGCAAGCACGGGAAAATTCAAACTTGCCTTAACCGAATTAAATATTGCTGAAACGTATCAACCAAATAATATAGACTTAATTGATTTGAAAGGTGTTTGTTTTTTTCAAACTGGAGACTTTGAGAATGCAAAACAATACTTTTTAAAAGCAATCCAAATAAGTCAAAATCCAAGATTTAAAGCATTATACGCAGAATGTTTGAAAAAAATTGACAATAAAGAAGATTATCCAAAATTAATTGCACTTTATGAAGAGTTTTTACAAACCGAACCAGACGAAGAAACAATTTTTCTTTTAGGCTATTATAATTATATGTCTGAAAATTATGAAAAAGGATTGTCATATTTACAAAAAATTCCAAAAGAAAGTGAACTTTATTTAAAAGCATTGCAAGGAATGGCAACTTGCTTTTATTTCAAAGAACAACCGAAATTAGCAATTGAAGTTTTAAATCGTGCACCATTAAGGACAAAAAACTTAAACGAAGATTTATTAGCAATTCATTATGCGTTAGGAAATTTATATGAAGAAAATGGAGATTTAGAACTTGCTAAAAATATGTACCAAAAAGTTTATTTACACGACGTAAATTACAAAGACGTAAAAGATAAATTAGAAAAAATGATAAATAAAACAACGAACGGCTAACAGCGGTTTGCAAAAATTGGGGTTTTGGTCTTGACTTTACACATTGTTTTGTACTTTTGTGGTCAGTGATTAATCGATGTTTAGGCTAACCAAATCCCCAACTTCTGCAAGCCACGAGACGTTACCTGCAATTTTACCGAAAAACCGACTAAAATGAATGTTATAATTTTTTCTATCTTTCTAAATATCATTATTTTAGCTGTAATATATTTCTCATCAAAAGAGAAAACGAATAGCAATAAAATAATAACATATTTTGGGATTTTGATCGGAATTACGTCCTTTAGTCTCAATTTTCTATTTAAATCTTGTTTTGGTGCATCAACACCAATTGACATCAAAACAGAGAATTTAACCAAACAGAACTTAAAAATATATGGAATTGCATTTTTCGAAGATTACGGAAATGGAACCGGTAATTATGTGGAATATAATGCTGAACTAAAACCTAACGAAATTTCAGAATTTTGTATTGATAGCGATGGTGGAAAATTTTGGGTTGTTGCTAAAAATACAGAAAATGAAATAGTTTA
>JAYVBR010000454.1:0-5796 GCA_043750395.1 Bacteroidota bacterium
AATTTGAAATAAATGGGAAGGAATACAACATCATAGATATACTTTAATATATAAAAAAGAACTAATTATTTTAATTACATTTGCGTAAACAAAGTTTAATAATGAAAAATGGAATAAAATATATCTCAAGAGTAGAAATAAATGGCTTATGGGGTAATATTGATCTGAATTGGGATTTGAATGAAGATGTAAATATTCTTTCTGGTATTAATGGAAGTGGTAAAAGTACAATTTTAGATTGTATTTGTGGCATTATTGTTCAAGGCGAAATACATCACTTTATTAAAAATAAAGTTTCAGGTATCAAAATAATATTTAATGATCAACAATTTTTGTCTTTTAGTTCTCAACAAGTAATTGAAAGTTTTAAAAACTTAGAATTAAAAGCGAAAAAAAACCAAATTTACAAAAATATTATTAATGATTTAAAAGAAAATCATCCTAGTGATTTAAATAAGATTAAAAATATATCTTTTCAAATTGGGTCAACTTCATTTGATAATATGAATTTAAGTCTCAGTGAATTAAATAAAAAAATTAGAATTGACATAATTAGTACTTTTGATAATTCGATTAAAGAAATTGAATCTGTTAAAAAACTAACTTCTGAAAATGTTAAAACAGAATTAGATTGGGAACTTTTTAATCTTCAAAAAGAATATTTGGACTATCAATTAAATATTGGTAAGAAAGCTTTTGAAGCCTTATCAAATAGTAAAATAGAATCTAATAATAATGAGATTTTAAAAATCAAACAAAATCAAGAAAGATTTCTCGAAATTATTGGTGGATTATTCAAACAAACAGGCAAGAAAATTAATACAGAAAAAAACGAAATTTCTTTTTTGTTAGGAGAAGTTGAGATTAATTTATACGAACTTTCGTATGGTGAAAAACAATTACTTTTAATTTTGTTAACAGTTCTTGTTCAAGATGGTAGGAATTCAATTATGTTTATGGATGAACCTGAAATTTCTTTGCATTTTGATTGGCAAAAAGATTTAATAAATTATATTGTTGAATTAAATCCAAATTGTCAATTAATAATTGCTACTCATTCTCCAGCACTTATTATGAACGGTTGGTTGAATAACGTTTCTGATGTAAGAGATTTAGTAGTTCAAAATCAAAAGGACTGATTTATGAATTCTTCAAGATTGATTGAAAATATAAACTCAGATTATTTTGAGGCGTATAATAAGCTTTTGCCTAAAAATTCTAATAAGCAAGTAACAGTTTATGTAGAATCTGAAGAAGATATTTCATTTTGGAGAAATGTTTTATATGAATTTGAGAAATTTAATATTGATTTTCGAATTCAAACTCCAAATAAAAAAGGAAAAAGTAAAGCCATTGAAAAATCAAATGAATTGATAAATATGTCTTTGGGATAATATATGATTGTTTGTGTAGATAGTGATTATGATTATTTACTTCAAAACACAAATACGCAATCTCAATTAGTTAATCAAAATAAATTTATTTTTCAAACTTATACATATTCTATTGAAAACTTACTTTGTTTTAGTGAAAGTTTACATCTCGTTTGCGTTCAAGCAACTAAATTTGATGAAAAAATTATTGATTTTGATTTATTTCTAAAGTCATTTTCTACTATAATATATGATTTATTTATTTGGTCGGTTTATTTCAGAAAGATTGAAAATACTACAGAATTTAATATTTCAGATTTCAAAAAAATTATTCAAATTACTCAAAATATAGAATTCGAAGGAAATTGTAGTAATATTTTAGAATACTTAAAAATTATAATCACAGAAAAAATAGAATATTTAAAAAATAAATATGTTAATAATATTTCTGATGTTGAAAATCTTAAAATTGAATTGAATAAATTAGGTTTGAAAATTGACACTACCTATCTTTTTATACAAGGACATACTTTAATGGATAATATTATTTTAATGATTTTAAAACCTTTATGTTTAAAAAAGAAAAAATTACAAATTCAAGCCATTAAAGATAAATATTCAGGAAATCCGAAAGAAATTCAAGATAATTTAAATTATTACACAAATCAAATTCAAAAAGTTGAGTCTGTAATAAAAAACAATACTGAATTTAAAAATTGTTTTTTGTACATTAAACTTAAAAGCGATATTCATAGTTACATTACAGAATTAAAAATCATCTAATTTATCTTACATACTATAACAAAAAATCTATTGTTAGTTACAAATCATAACCAAAAACAAATTTTTGATTTTAATTAAATTCAATTGTATTCATATTTGCCACATCAAAATAAATTAAATTTTTTATGTGCGGAATATTAGCAATTATAGGCAAAGGCAAAGACCAAGAATTAGTAAAAACATTATCTAAAAGAATGTCGCATCGCGGGCCAGACGAAAGCGATTTGCAGGTTACCGAAAATGGTCACATTTTGAGCCACGAACGTTTGTCGATTATTGATTTGCATTCGGGACGTCAACCAATTAAAGGAACTTCAACTGCCTATATGGTTCACAACGGCGAAGTTTATAACCACCAAGAATTACGTGACGGAATTTTAAAACACCATACTTTTAGAACAAAATCTGACTCAGAAGTTATTGTTCATTTATACGAAGAATTTGGATATGATTTTTGTCATTTTTTAGATGGCGATTGGTCATTTGTTGTTGTCGATGGAGACGATTATATCGCAGGTCGTGATCCAATGGGCGTAAAACCATTATATTATGGACTTGACGAACGTGGCAGAATGTATTTCTCATCAGAAATGAAACCAATTGCTGACCAATGCAAAACATTTTCGACATTTCCACCAGGACATTATTATACAGCAACAACGGGATTTGTAAAATACTATAAACCAGAATACGAAGATTATCAAAAAGCAACTAAAGAGCTTGATTTAGTTGCAATCAGAGAATCTTTGACCGAAGCCACTCGCAAGCGATTAATGAGCGATGTACCAATCGGTGTTTTACTTTCTGGTGGATTAGATTCGTCGCTAACATCATCAATTGCATCGAGATTATTGAAGGAATCTGGAAAAAAATTGCATTCTTTTTCAATCGGGTTGAATGCAGATGCGCCTGATGCAAAAGCAGCTAGAAAAGTAGCCCAATTTCTAGGTACTGAACACCACGAAGTGCATTTTACAATCCAACAAGGAATCGAAATTCTCGACAAATTGGTTTGGCACCTTGAAACTTATGATGTAACGTCGATTCGAGCAAGTACACCAATGTATTTCTTGTCAAAAGCAATTACCGATTTAGGAATTAAAGTGGTTCTTTCTGGCGAAGGTGCTGATGAAATTTTTGGAGGGTATTTGTATTTTAGAAACGCTCCAACAACCGAAGATTTTCAAAAAGAAACAATAGAAAGAGTTCAAAAATTATTTACAGCCGACTTGCTTCGTGCCGATAAATCTACTATGGCTCACGGTTTAGAAGCACGTGTTCCGTTTCTTGATAAAGATTTTTTAGATACTGCAATGTTAATAAAAGCAGAAGAAAAAATGCCAAAAACGTATGACGGAAAAGAAAAATACATTCTTAGAAAAGCATTTGATACGCCTGATAATCCCTATTTGCCAGACGAAGTCTTGTGGCGTCAAAAAGAACAATTCTCAGACGGAGTTGGATACAACTGGATTGACGAATTGATCGAACATTGTTCGTCTAAAGTTACCGATGAACAACTTGAAAATGCAGGAGTTGAATATCCATACAATTCGCCAACAACCAAAGAGGCTTATTTTTATAGAACAATTTTTAATAAATACTACCCACAAGTTTCTGCAGCACAAACCGTTAGAAAATGGATTCCGAAATGGCAAGAAAACCAAGATCCAAGTGGCAGAGCCAACGCTGCTCACGTTCAAGCGGATGTTGAAATCGCTAAAACTGGAATATTGGTTTAAATAATAGTTGTTTTTTTTTTGAAACGTTCATTCATTAATTTGAATGGGCGTTTTTTCAATTTAATATCATTTTCAATTTTTATAATATTTTTAATTATGTTGATAACTTGAATAGAATAGTATAATTTTTTGATTAAATTTAGTATCAATTTTATATATTTGCGTGTTAGACAATATTTAAAATTTTACAACTATATAATGAGCGACGAGATTAAAAAAGACAATTATTCAGCAGATAGTATTCAGGCATTAGAAGGAATGGAGCACGTAAGAATGCGTCCATCGATGTATATTGGAGATGTTGGTGTTCGAGGATTACACCATTTGGTTTATGAAGTTGTCGACAACTCGATTGATGAGGCAATGGGCGGACATTGCGACAATATTATTGTTGATATAAACGAGGACGGATCAGTTTCTGTTGAAGACAATGGACGCGGTATTCCAGTTGGAATTCATAAAAAAGAAGGTGTTTCTGCGCTTGAAGTTGTAATGACCAAAATTGGAGCAGGAGGTAAGTTCGATAAAGATTCTTATAAAGTTTCTGGCGGTTTGCACGGTGTTGGAGTTTCTGTTGTTAATGCACTTTCTAATCATTTACGTGCAACAGTTCATTCCAGCGACGGTAAAGTATATGAACAAGAATACGAAAAAGGAAAAGCACTTTATCCAGTAAAACAAATTGGCGAAACTACTAAACGTGGAACCATAGTTACGTTTTATCCAGATGACACTATTTTTACTCAAACTACAGAGTTTTCTTATGAAACATTATCTGCAAGAATGCGTGAATTGTCTTATTTGAATAAAGGAATTACAATAACTTTTACTGATAAAAGAGAAGTAGATAAAGAAGGAAAATTTGTTTCAGAAATTTTCCATTCAACCGAAGGTCTTAAAGAATACATTAGATATTTAGATAAAAATCGTGATCCAATTATTGCCCACGTAATTTCGATGGACAATGACAAAGGCGAAGTTCCTGTTGAAGTTGCATTAATTTATAACACAAGTTACACCGAGAATATTTTTTCTTATGTAAACAACATCAATACCCACGAAGGAGGAACACACTTACAAGGTTTTAGAACTGGACTTACTCGTTCTCTAAAAAAATATGCAGATTCGTCTGGAATGCTAGACAAACTGAAGTTCGAAATTTCTGGAGACGATTTCCGTGAAGGTTTGACAGCTATTATCTCAGTAAAAGTTGCAGAACCACAATTCGAAGGTCAAACCAAAACAAAATTAGGTAATCGTGAAGTTGTTTCGCCTGTTTCTCAAGCGGTTGGCGATATGATTGAAAATTATTTAGAAGAAAATCCAAATGATGCTCGAATTATAGTTCAAAAAGTAATTTTGGCTGCACAAGCACGTCACGCCGCCAAAAAAGCACGTGAAATGGTGCAAAGAAAAACCGTACTTGGCGGCGGTGGATTGCCAGGAAAATTATCAGATTGTTCTGAGCAAGATCCTGCGCGTTGCGAAGTTTATTTAGTCGAGGGAGATTCGGCTGGAGGAACAGCAAAACAAGGTCGTGACAGAGCATTTCAAGCAATCTTGCCGTTACGTGGTAAAATTTTAAATGTTGAAAAAGCAATGCACCACAAAGTTTTCGAAAACGAAGAAATTCGAAATATATTTACTGCATTAGGAGTAACCATTGGTACTGCCGAAGATAGTAAAGCATTAAACTTAGAAAAATTGCGTTACCATAAAGTAGTGATTATGTGTGATGCCGATATTGATGGTAGTCATATTTCTACCTTAATATTAACGTTCTTCTTCCGTTTTATGAAAGAACTAATCGAAGAAGGTCACGTATATATCGCAACACCACCATTATACCTTGTTAAAAAAGGAAATAAAAAGGAATACGCTTGGAACGAAACACAACG
>JAYVBR010000455.1:0-5783 GCA_043750395.1 Bacteroidota bacterium
ACCATTAAACAATGGTTGGTAGGTGCTTTGTTAGCAGATAATGCTTATAACTTTTACTTACTCTTTCAACAAAATGCTGTTAATATCAGAATATAGCGAGAAATATTATTATTCTAAAAAAAGGTTTTGCAATATTTTGCAAAACCTTTTCTAATTTTTTAAGACCTAAATTTATGTTTTTTTCTAATTAATATCATTCAACAATTTAGAAATCTCGTCTAGTTTCGGAGTCAAAATTATTTCGATTCTGCGGTTTTTGGATTTTCCTTCGGGCGTGTCGTTAGACATTAATGGTGCATATTCGCCACGACCAGCAGCAGTCAGGTTTTGTTTAACAACTTTGGCATTTTCGCCAAGAATATTAACTATTGCAGTTGCACGTTTAGTCGATAAATCCCAGTTGTTTTCTATGCTACCAACCGCTGCGCCAAACTTATCATTATCAGTATGTCCTTCTATTAAAACTGCTATTTCTGGATTGTCAGCCAAAACTTTTCCAACGGCAACAACAGCAGTTTTTCCTTGTGGATTGACGGCGTAACTGCCCGATTCGAAAAGCAATTTATTTTCCATAGAAACATATACTTTTCCATCTTTTTGTTGCACAGTCAAACCTTTTCCTTCGAATGCTTTTAACGATTTCGAAAGGGTTTCTTTCAGTTTTTTCATACTGGCTTCTTTGGCAGCAATTATCGATTCTAATTCGGCCAATCGTTTGGCATTATTGTCTAAATCGGATTTGGTTTTATTGAAACGTTCTTGCTCGGCAGCTAACATTTTTTCTTTGCCTTCGAGTTGTGCCAACAATTCTCGGTTTTTGGTTAAATTGTTTTGCAACGATTCGTCGCTATTTTTTTCTAAAGCTTTGTACGATTCTTGCAAAGTTTTTAGGTTTTTACTTGCAACAGTGTAATCACTGAGTAATTTGTCTCGTTCGGTTTTGGTTTTGTCTAATTCGGTTTTATAAGATATACTTTCTCCTTCGAACTTGTTTTTGAGTTTCGAAATGCTATCGTTGGTGTCGGCAAGATGGCGATTTTCTTTTTTTAAATCGGAAAATTTAGATTCTAGGTCGTTGAAAATTTTCTTAGATACGCAAGATGTTGATAATGCTAAAACTAGAATTGATGTTGAAATTTTTTTGAACATTTTTTTTTGATATTTTTAAAAGTCCCTCGACTGCGCTCGGGATGACAAAAGGTTTAAATTATTAAAATTCTATCTTCAAAGCTAAAGCCTAGCCCCGATAGAAGGGAAAAACGTTTTTAAAATCTTGTCTCACCGAGCGCAGTCGAGGTGCGGCAAGATTTTAAAAACTTTTGGAATGATTGCTTCGCCAGTTCGCTCTTTCAGGCTCGTGTGCGGGAAATAGCTCCTAAAAAAAATATTAATCTATTTCCAATAAAATCGGGCAATGGTCAGAATGAACTGCATCGGACAAAATTACAGCTCTTTTTAATCTTTCTCGCAAACTTTCGGTTGCAAGTGCGTAGTCCAATCGCCAGCCTTTGTTGTTGCCACGAGCTCCTGCACGATAGCTCCACCAAGTGTAATTGTGGGGTTCGGCGTTGAAATGTCGAAAACTATCAATGAATCCTGATTTCAAGAAATTGCCAATCCACAAGCGTTCTTCTGGCAAAAATCCTGATACATTTTTGCTTTGCGCTGGATTATGAATGTCGATCGATTCGTGACAAATGTTGTAATCGCCACAAATAATCATGTTCGGAATTTCGGTTTTTAATTGGTTTATATAATTCTGAAAATCGTTCATAAACATAAATTTATGATCCAAACGTTCAATGTTTGTGCCCGATGGCAAATATAGACTCATTACAGAAACATTATCAAAATCAGCTCGAATGTTACGCCCTTCAAAATCCATATGTTCTATTCCTGTGCCAAAAACAACATTATTGGGTTTAATTTTCGATAGAATTGCTACGCCACTGTATCCTTTTTTTTGCGCCGAATAATAATATTGGTACGGATAACCTGCTTTTGTGATTTCGTCAACTGGAATCTGATCTTCGTTGGCTTTGATTTCTTGCAAACATATTACATCAGGATTTGCAGCTTGCAACCAATCGAGAAAACCTTTGGTTATTGCAGCACGAATGCCATTTACATTATAAGATATGATTTTCATTCTAAAAATTTAGATTTTCAAAAGTAATAAATTGAAATAGAATTCTTGGAAATTTGAATAAATTTTTAACAGATTTTGGTATATTTTTCTATCTTTGTTTTTCGCATATAAAATTTTTCAAATGGGATTAGTTACTGCCAAAGAAGTTGCCAAAGCTATAAAAACTGATAAGTATGGTGTTTTCGGCACTTTTACAGGTTGGTTGATGATGAAAGTTTTGCGAATTTCTGAATTAAATAAAATTTACGATCGAAACAAACATCTTAAAGACACAGTTTTTCTGAACTCGATTCTTGATGAGTTTCAGATAAAATTCGAAATTCCTGAAGAAGATTTCAAACGTTTGCCAAAAGATGGCGCCTATATTACAATTTCTAATCATCCGCTTGGCGGCATTGATGGTATTTTGTTATTGAAATTAATGCTAGAACGCGAACCAGATTTCAAGATAATTGCCAATTTTTTATTGCACAGAATTGAGCCAATGAAAAAGTACATTATGCCTGTAAATCCATTCGAAAATCACAAAGATGTAAAATCTAGTGTTCTCGGAATTAAAGAAACTTTAAGGCATTTAAGCGATGGAAAACCTCTCGGAATGTTTCCTGCTGGAGAAGTTTCGACATATAAAGATGGCAAATTAATGGTCGATAAACCTTGGGAAGAAGGTGCAATAAAAGTAATTAGAAAAGCACAAGTTCCTGTAGTTCCAATATATTTTCACGCCAAAAACAGTCGATTGTTTTATTTTCTATCGAAAATTGGCGATACTTTGCGAACCGCTAAATTGCCATCGGAATTGTTGTCGCAGAAAAATCGAGTTATTAAAGTTCGAATCGGAAAACCAATTTCGGTTGCTGAACAAGGCGAATATAAAACCATAGAAGAATATGGCGATTTCTTGAGAAAGAAGACCTATATGCTGGCGAATCCATTCGAAAAAGAAAAAAAATTATTGGATAATTTGAATCCGAATAATTTAATTCCGCCAAAGCCACCAAAACAAATTGTTACTGGTGCAAATCAAGAAAAAATGATTGTCGAAGTTGATCAACAACGCAAAAAAGATTGTCGATTATTGATAAGTAAGAATTATGAGGTTTTTCTTTCTGCCGCAGATGATATCCCGAATATTCTTCACGAAATTGGGCGTTTGAGAGAAATTACCTTCCGCGAAGTTGGCGAAGGCACCAACGAAAGTATTGATATTGACAAGTTTGACCGATATTACCATCATATGTTTTTGTGGGATACCGATCACAATTGTTTGGCTGGAGCATACAGAATGGGATTGGGTTCAGAAATTTTTCCTAAATATGGAATGGAAGGTTTTTACCTCAACGAACTTTTTAGATTCGAACCCGAATTACACGAAATGATGCACAATTCTATCGAAATGGGTCGTGCTTTTATTATTAAAGAATACCAACAAAAACCTATGCCATTATTTTTATTATGGCGTGGCATTATTCACACAACATTGCGTTATCCGGAGCATAAATTCTTGTTAGGTGGCGTGAGTATTAGCAATCAATTTTCAGATTTTTCTAAATCGTTAATGATTGAGTTTATGAAATCGAACTATTATGATCCTTATATTGCGCAATACATTCATCCTAAAAAAGAATTTAAAGTCAAATTGAAAGATGCTGATAAAGATTTTATTTTTGATGAAGCCGAAGCCGATTTGAATAAATTCGATAAACTTATTGATGAATTAGAACCTGGAAATCTTCGTTTGCCCGTTTTAATTAAAAAATACATTAAACAAAATGCTCGATTAGTTGCTTTTAATGTTGATCCTTTGTTCAATAATGCTACTGATGGATTGATGTATATTCGAATTGCTGATATTCCAGAAAGCACAATGAAACCTGTAATGGAGGAGTTTACAGCTGAATTGGAAAGAAAGTTGGCAGAAAAAGGAGAACTTTAATTAAAAATTAATATTAACATTTGTTTTTGTTAAAATAAATTTTGTTATATTTACATCTAACAAAAAAACTAAATTATTATGAATTATTATTTTGATGTTTTAAAAAGGTATGCCGATTTTAATGGCAGAGCCAGAAGAAAAGAGTTTTGGATGTTTTTTCTATTCCACATTATTTTAACTTATGGATTATTATTTATAGGTATTAAATTAGATTTTCCTTTGTTAAGTACAATTTATTCACTAGCCGTAATGTTGCCTTATTTAGGAGTTTTGATTAGAAGAATGCACGATGTTGGAAAAAGTGGTTGGTTTTGTTTAATTCCGTTTTATAATATTTATCTTGCGTGTATCGATAGTGACAATGGTCAAAATGAATATGGTTTAAACCCAAAAGGAATTGGTAATGATGAGATTGGAGAAATAGGAAAATTTCAAGAATAAATAATAAAAAAAATCTCGATAATCTCGGGATTTTTTTATGTCTATTTCCAAATAGATTGCCTTAAAATATCATCGATAGAATTATTTTTTATGAAAATAATAATTCTAATTAAATGATAAGTTGCCAAAAAATATCCAAAACCGTAAGCTATTTTATTGTTGTATAAATAATGATTAAAATATTCTTTTTTTGTTATAATTTCGGTTACTAATACTGCAATTGTAACCATACAAAACAAAACTACGAACGGCCCAAGAATATGATAATACATGCTTTTGTATAAATTACCTTCATAAAAATAAACCAATGATTTTGTAATGCCACAACCAGCACAAGGAAAACCTGTCAACATTTTGAAAGGACAAAAAGATTGTTCGTTTTCTAAATTTTGATTTTGATTAAAAATTATTAAAAAAAACGGAATCATTAGCGTCAAAAATGCGCCAATGATTCCGTAAATTTTTCTTTGAGTTTTAATTTTAGTCGTTATAAAGTCTATTAATATCTCCTTGAACTATCATTGCTGCTGCCATCGGAAAAAATAAACCTAAAACTATCAACAACGTAGATTCATCTTTTTGAGGAAATCCAATTCTGTTATATAATTGTGGCAAAGCATCTTTTCCAGCTAAATAAAAGAAATAGATATTTACTGGTAAACAACATCCAGCAAATATAGCTACTGGTTGCGAAATAACTTCTTTCTCTGCAACTGCATTCAAAACTTCTGCTACTTTTATATTCCAATAAATAAGATAAAGACCGCAAGTTAAAATACTAAAAATTAATACCATTACAGGATCGACTTTAAAATAAGGAATTGGTGGCTGGAAATTGTCTGTTGGTTCGTTGGTTTTGGTTAGTTCCATTTTCGTTTGTTTTGGTTAGATGTTAAAATTAATAAATTTATTTGTGAAAATTAACTTTTTTTAATTGTTTAATTATTTAGACGTATTTCTTTAATAATTGTTACAGCACCAATAAAAATTAAAACAATTCTGGAAATAATCTTACCTCATCAAAATAAGTAGTATTTAATCCTGTAGAATAGTGGTCGCCAATAAACATTAGATTTTCTAAACTGCAATAAATAGAAAAATCAATATCAGCTGATCATATTGTAAAGTTGTTGATTGAACTGCTAAATTATTAATTTTCCAAACTACAGTTTAAATAATATGGGCAAGTTTTATAATAATGTTGGTATTACAAACTCTTTATTTCATTGAAATAAACTTCTATTTGTCATTGCTTCG
>JAYVBR010000456.1:0-2478 GCA_043750395.1 Bacteroidota bacterium
ATTAGCTTTACTTTTGGATATTTATGAACGAAATTAGCTAAAAACATTGGCAATAGTGTCGGCATAACGGTGGGAATAATTCCCAATCTGAACTCGCCACCAATAAAGCCTTTTTGTTGCTCGACAATATCTTGAATTCTATCGGCTTCGTTGACAATATTTTTGGCTTGATTAATTATTTTATGTCCAATTTCGGTAATTTGAATTGGTTTTTTGGAACGATCAAAAATCAAAATTGACAACTCTTCCTCGATTTTTTGAATTTGCATGCTCAATGTTGGTTGTGTCACAAAGCATTTATCGGCTGCGACCGTAAAATTTCTATATTCGGCGACTGCTAAAACATATCGAAGTTGTGTAATTGTCATTTGTATAGTTATTTATTATGCAAATATAAAAATTATCAGTTTAACTTATGGTTAAGAAAAAAAATATTTTTCGTAAAATAATTTAGAACTAATATAAATAACTATATTTGAAAAAAACTTATGTTCAAAATATTTCTTTATTTAATATTAATTTTCTTAACTTCTTGCGCATCTATTAGACTTGATGAAACTTATAAACTTCAAGTGAAATCAGACAAGGTTTCTAAAATTCAATACCAAGATTCGACTTATAATTTGCCAACAGAAATTGAGGTTTATCGTTCTAAAAAGCCATTAAAATTAGTTTATATAACAGATTCTGTTAAGAAAAAAGTTGAAGTTAAACGAATTTTGCACCCAAACTTTATTTATGGAAATATCCTTTTTTATGGTTATGGCTATCCAATTGATTTATTAAACTCAAAACGATTTTATTATGGCAAAACTTTAATCTTTAATCAAAAAGATTCAGTAAAAGTAATTCGTGAACCACTTTTTGATTCTCCAAAAGAGATTGGAAAAAATATTTTGAATCATTTAATCAAAGAATATCCAATCAAAAAAGGAAAGTTTGATTTTACAATTTCAATTCCAATTGCAACTAATTTTGAAATGCGACCATTAAACGAAGGAATGAAAAAAAGTGTTGGTTTCGGAATTTCCATTGGTGCTGATTATTATTACAAGAAAAATAAATTTTTATCTTTAACCTTTTCTGCATTATCAGATAAATTGAAATTAACAAGTTATTATGATGAGTTGCCTTATGACAATCAGAGAATTTTTTCGCAAAATATAAGTTTAACTGACAATTTTAAAATAAATAGATTTTCATTGGGATATGGTTTAAATTTTTCTGAAAACGGTTGGCAATATGTAAAATCCAAAGAATTTGAAACCCTTTTTGAAACTAAGTACATCAAAAAATACAATTACAATCTAGGATTTGCTTTCAATGGCTATTATCAAGTTTTTAAATGTTTTTATGTTGGTATGAATTACAGGCCTACAATATTTCAGGTTTTTCCGACAAAAAAGTTGCTTTACCAACACGTTTTAGGAATGGATTGTCAATTTAGATTTTAAAATTTAGATCACTCATACCTATAAAATAGTTTAAAGAAATTTAATTATTTTTAACAAGTTAAGGATAAAAAATATTGCATAGCTTTTGTTACGTAAGATTTTTTTGAAGAAGGATTGGCGAAAAAGAAAAAATTTATTGGGTTATTTTATATGTATGAATGGTATTATTTCTCTTCTTCTAGATTTTCATTAAATGCTGACGGTAACAATTGTGGAATAAATTTAATAAGAATTGGCAACAACAAACTGCCACCAGGAATTAAAAAAATAGTTAATGATGGTACAGTTTTGCAAATGTCAAGCAACTGATTTCGTACTTTTTTCTTTTCATATTCGTCTAAATCTCGTTTTGTAGAAAGTGCCAAAAGTCTCATTAGTTCTTTACTTTGAACCAATTCTTTGATCAATCTTTTTTTGTTTCGTAATATTAAAGTCGAAACTTTATTGGTGGTTTGCGAATAAAAATTCTTGAAAGGATTTGAATTATTAAAATATGGAATTTGCAAAATATTTTTAGTAATAAAATCATCTGTTTCTGCAATACTTTCATATACAAAAGTTTCGTCAAGTTTTAAAATTTCTGTAAGTTTATGCAAGAAATAAATTTCGGAATTTTCCATTTTTCGATCGCTCCAAAATGTCAAACAAGCCAAATCGATAAAATATTTTTTTTCTAGGTTTAATTCAAAAAAATCTAATTTTAAATTTTCGATATTCGAAATATTTATATCAGTCAATTTGTAGTGACGAATAGAAGATTCAAAAAATTTAATCATTAAATCGTCATTATGAGACTTGTTTGTTTTGGTTTTTAAAGCCAACGTCACAACGGATATTATAGCTTCCTCGATTTTTTTAAAATAATTTTCAGGAATATTACCATCAATTAAATATTTTTGAAAAGCTAAAATATCAATAAATAAAAAGGCATTTGTGACAACAATCGAGAAATTTTTACTAATGATGTTCTCATTAATATGAATTCGATTTTCAATATTTTTTTCTAAAGTTGATGAACTTGAGT
>JAYVBR010000457.1:0-25793 GCA_043750395.1 Bacteroidota bacterium
TAAACGCATCATAATTAATTGCATTCAGATTGAAATTATATCCAAAAGTGTCTCCAGTTAAAATTTTTCTATTGCGATTATTCAAATCAGATTGTCGTTGATCTCCTTGTCCAAATAACGACACATCATTGTAGAAATTACCTCCTAATAAATCCAATAACTTTTTAAAATTATGAGATTCTAATATTCTAAAATTCCCACCGGCATTCATAGTTATGTTTTCAGAAATTTGAGAATTGAACACAACATTAGCAGAAAATTGTTTGTCATCTGTTCTGTCCTCAAAAAGTGTATATTTTGAACCCTCACCAATTTTTTTTGAAATATCATTTGCTTTGTACAAACCGTCCCAATCCACTTGTTTGTTTTTCAAAAATTTAGCACTATTGGGATTTGACGCTTCAATGTAGTTAGGAGTAAACACTCCGCCAAGCCCTCCTGACAAATATACTGATGGATTATTTAATGTTACAAATGCTGGATCAGAATTGTACAAAGATGTAAAATAACTAGGCAAATTTCTATAATAAGCTGGGTCAGGACTATCTACACCTTGATAGTCTATCCTTGAATTCCCAATAGATCCAAATTGATATGCAACACTTGTGTTTAGATTGGTTTTAGGTGTAATTTTCCAGTAATCAGTTAAAATAAAAATAGGTTCTTCAACGTTTTTAACTCTTGAATTTCTTTTTTGACCATTTTGAAAACCCCAAAAAGAGTTGTATTTTTCTCCAGCCAAATCCAAAATCTCTTGGCTATTTGATGAGTTTTTACCTCTTCTGTTTTGACCATAAATTGTAGTTAAATTTAATGAATTTTTTTCACTTAATTTTTTTTCAACACTTGCAAAAAAAGAATTTGCATTATAGGTTGTTCCATCAAAATATCCTTCATTTGCCCATCTTCTAGATCCAGAAATAGAATACGCCCATCCGTTTACCATCATACCTGATGAGGTTGTTCCCATAATTCTATTAGTATAATTACTATTAGTTACACCCCCTGAGATTCTACTACCTTTTCTGTATAGAGATGCTCTTGTATTTATTTCATCAGTTCCTAAAATACCGCCAAATGTATAGTCTGAAGGAGCAGAACCTAAAGTATATTCTTGATTTCTTGTTGCATCATTTAATCCGCCCCAATTGCTATACTGAGGTCTTCCATCATAAATTTTATTCATAGTTATACCATTTATCATAGTAGTGCTATATTCATTATCCAATCCACGTGTTTTAAATCTTGCTTGACCCCAATTGAATGCAGCTGCTTGCTGAAAAACATCTCTTGAAGCTTGAAGTAAACTTGCAGTTCCTTCGGAACCGTTGCTATCGTCTCCTAAATCTCCTTCTGAAATTGAAACCAAACTCATTTGCTGTTCAACAGTAATATCCTCTTCCAATTGAACTGTTCCAATATCTTGAATTTTTCCGTTTTCTATATCAATAGTCATCAATTGATCTTTATAACCATTAGATCTTAATTGCAATAAACCTTTTCCTATTGGAACATTTTTAAATACAAATCTTCCGTTTGCATCGGTCAATTCGGTTAAATTTGTGTTTTGGATCGATGCAATAACATTTTGTAAAGGTTTAAAAGTTTTAGAATCGACGACTTTTGCACCAATTCCTGTGCCTGATTGTGCAAATACTAAAACAAAATTCATTACAAATACTAAACTTGTGTAAATTTTTTTCATAGGGGATTAATTAATTTAATCTAAGATTTTGATAAGTTTTTTAATTCTTAACGGTGCAAATGTAATCCATTTAATAATATTATTTACTTTTGGTGCGAAAATTGTATATAACTACATATTGAATTAACATACGTTTTATGAGAATTAAACATTTTATTATTGCTTTAGTTACATTATCCTCAATTTTTGCGAGCAATGCACAAGGAAAAAAATTTATAGTGCACACTGTTGCCTTTTATAATTTCGAGAATCTTTTCGATACTATCAATAACGAAAACAATGACGAAGAGTGGTTGCCAAACGGAGCTCAAAACTGGACTAACGAAAAATACCAACAAAAATTAATAAATCTTTCGAGAGTTTTGTCTGAAATTGGTACTGGCGAAAATCCAAATTCTCCAACATTTATAGGTGGTTGCGAAATAGAAAACCGTGGAGTTCTTGAAGATTTAATTAAAACACCATTATTAATTAATAAAGAATATGGAATTGTTCATTTCGACTCACCTGACAAACGTGGAATAGATGTGGCACTTTTATACCAAAAGAAACACTTCAATCCGACAAGTTTCGAAAACATTCCTTTATTGATTTATAAGGATGAAGAAAAAGCAGACAAAAAAGAAAAGAAAGAAGACGAAGAAAAAACTGATGATATGGTTGTAGAAACCACTAAAGTCGGAAGAATTTATACTCGAGATCAATTACTTGTTACGGGTTTCCTTGACGGCGAAGAAATAAATTTGATTGTAAACCATTGGCCATCAAGATCAGGAGGCGAAAAGAAAAGTTCTAAATATCGTGAAGCTGCTGGACAATTGAACCGCAAAATTATGGATTCTTTGTTTAAAATTAACCCATCAGCCAAAATTATAACAATGGGTGATTTGAACGATGGTTCTTATAACAAATCTGTAAAAGAAGGAATTGGTGCAAAATTAAAAAAGTCAGAAGTAAAAAAGTTTGGAATTTATAATCCATTCGAACAAATGGCAAAAGACGGAAATGCAACACTTTTTTATCGAGATGCAGGCGATATTTTTGATCAAATTATGGTTTCCGATCAGTTAATTCAACCCGATTATTCATCTTATAAATATTGGAAAGCTGGAATTTATAACAAACCCTATATGATTCAAACTACTGGTCAGTACAAAGGTTATCCGTTGAGACATCAAGCTACCGAAATTGGTTTTTCTGACCATTTTCCAGTTTATGTGTATCTAATAAAACAAGTAAATTAAAAACAAATAAACTGGTTCGCTAACCTTATTTAATTTCAAATAATGAAAAAATTTATTTTTGGGTCTTTTTTACTTTTCACTTTAAATTCATTTTGTCAAGAAAAAATTATTGCAGCTAATGCAAAAGAATACTTAGATAAAATAGTTTTTGTAGAAGGAAAAGTTGTTTCATATAAATTGGCATCTGATGGGAAAAGTATTAATTACATCAATATTGATAAAAAATTTCCTGAAAACATTTTTACAGTCATTGTTACCAATGATTGGTTGCCAAAATTGAATTTAAAAATTGAGGATTTGTTAAATAAAACTGTTATTGTCAAAGGAAAAATTTCAGTTTATAAAAACGATCTAAAACAAATTCCACAAATATTCAATCCCGAAAGCATTGAATTAAAAAATTGATTAAATAAACAATTTAACATTTAATTTTTTTTAAAATATATAAGTCCCGACGCTTCGGGATTAGTTCTTTTAAGCACTTCATTCGCTTTTAAAAAATTAATTTCATTGTATAATTTGTAGTTTCAAATATCGGACTTTTTAAAAATTTATATTATGTCAAACATTCTAAAACCATTCAATCTTAAAAATTGGATTACCGAAAATCGTCATTTATTAAAGCCACCAGTTGGTAATAAAAATTTGTATATCGATTCTGGCGATTATATAGTTATGATTGTTGCAGGACCAAATGCCCGAAAAGACTATCATTACAATGAAACAGAAGAACTTTTTTACCAACTCGAAGGTTCAATAAAAATAGTAATTCAAGAAGATGGCGAAAAAATAGAAATGCAAATGAATGCTGGCGATATGTATTTGAATCCCGCTAAAACTCCACATTCGCCAGTTCGTAGCGAAAATTCTATCGGTTTAGTAATCGAAAGAAAACGTGCTGGAAAAGGTTTTACCGACGGATTAATTTGGTTTTGTGAAAATTGCAACTATAAAATTCACGAAGTATATTTTGAACTTCACAATATCGAAAAAGACTTTTTACCACATTTTAAGCATTTTTATCAATCCGAAAAATTACGAACTTGCGAAAAATGTAAATCAATAATGGAAACTGACGATAGGTATATTTAAAATAATATTGAAACTTATTTGTTTCAAAATTTAAATATTTTATTTATTTTGATAGATTAAAGTTACATTTTATAATCATTTTAAATTAAAAATTCTTCTGTAATGATTTAAAATTAAGACTATCAAAAAACAATTGTAAATTCCACTTTTATCAATACATTTGCAAAAACAATTCAAATAATAAATAATGTCAACAATAGCTCAACAATTCGGAATGACCGAAGCACTTAAACAACTTGGAATTTCTTCTATCAATGAAGGAACATCAACAGGGATAAATCATTTTTCGAATGGGGAAATTCTAGAAAGTTATTCGCCAGTTGATGGAAAATTGATTGCATCTGTAAAAACATCAACACCAGAAGACTACGAAAAAGTAATGCAATCTGCAACCGAAGCTTTTAAAACTTTTCGTTTAATGCCAGCACCACAACGTGGAGAAATTGTGCGTCAGTTTGGTGAAAAATTGCGTAAAAATAAAGAAGCTTTAGGAAAACTTGTTTCTTACGAAATGGGAAAATCGCTTCAAGAAGGTTATGGCGAAGTTCAAGAAATGATAGACATTTGCGATTTTGCAGTTGGACTTTCACGACAATTGCACGGATTAACAATGCACTCCGAACGTCCTGGACACAGAATGTACGAGCAATACCACCCAATGGGTATTGTCGGAATTATTTCTGCATTTAACTTTCCGGTAGCAGTTTGGGCTTGGAACACAGCATTGGCTTGGATTTGTGGTGATGTTTGCGTATGGAAACCTTCAGAAAAAACACCGCTTTGTGGCGTTGCCTGCCAAAATATAATTGCTGAGGTCATAAAAGAAAATAACCTACCAGAAGGAATTTCGTGCTTGATAAATGGCGATTATAAAGTGGGCGAATTAATGACAAATGACAAACGTATTCCATTAATTTCGGCAACTGGTTCAACCAGAATGGGTAAAATTGTTGCACAAGCAGTTGCAGGTCGTTTAGGGAAGTCGTTGTTAGAATTAGGTGGAAACAACGCAATAATTGTTACTCCTGATGCTGATATTAAAATGACAGTTATTGGTGCCGTTTTTGGGGCAGTTGGAACTGCAGGTCAACGTTGTACTTCGACCCGAAGATTGATCATTCACGAAAGTATTTACGATAAAGTTCGTGACGCAATTGTATCGGCTTATGGTCAATTGAAAATAGGAAATCCGTTAGACGAAAAAAACCATGTTGGTCCATTAATTGATGTTCACGCCGTTGAAATGTATAATAATGCTTTAACTAAAGTAGTTGCAGAAGGCGGAAAAATTCTTGTTGATGGAGGTGTACTTTCTGGCGATGGTTATGAAAGTGGTTGTTATGTAAAACCAGCAATTGCAGAGGCTAAAAATGAATTTGAAATTGTTCAACACGAAACTTTTGCACCAGTTTTATATCTTTTAAAATATTCTGGAACTGTCGATAATGCTTTGGTTTCTCAAAATGGAGTTGCACAAGGTTTATCATCGGCAATTATGACCAATAATTTGCGTGAAGCAGAACTTTTCTTATCAGTTCAAGGTTCTGATTGTGGAATTGCAAATGTAAATATTGGAACCTCTGGTGCCGAAATCGGTGGTGCTTTTGGTGGCGAAAAAGAAACTGGTGGTGGTCGCGAATCAGGTTCTGATGCTTGGAAAATCTATATGCGTCGTCAAACTAATACTATCAATTATACAACAAGTTTACCGTTGGCGCAAGGAATTAAATTTGATTTGGATTAGTCAATTATTTTTTTTAAACAAAAAAAACCACTCAATTTAGAGTGGTTTTTTCTTGAAGATTAAAAAATTTATTGAACTGATAAACCTTCAAAAGTCACTTCAAAATCCGTAGCACCAGTAGCATTTGCAATATCACCAGATGCAACTCCAACAGCAGATTTATTACCTTCGTGTCTCAATGTTACTTTCAATGCTCCGGTCGCAGCTGTTGTTGTTACAAATGTTGTTTTATACCCTAATGGCTTTCCATTTGAATCATAATTATTTGCGGCTGTAGCAATTGGAGTGTAAGTAAACATTGGTAATGTTCCTGTTTTTTGATAAAAAAATTGATGATCAACTGCTTCGGTTAATATGGCAGCAGAAACGTTTTCTGGTGGCGTTTTGGTCTCGTCTAAAACACTAATTTCTCCGTTATACGTTTTGTTTAATGCAAAAGGTACCGTGTTTCCGGTTATGAATGGTGCAATTGGACCATCTCCATCTAAATCTCTTGATTTTAAAGTTATAGCAGTTCCGCCACCAACTGGTGTAAATACAATCGTAACGGTTGTTAAAACCTCTGTTTCGTTGACTACAGGCGGAGGAAAAACAATTGCTGGTTCATCATCTTTACTACAAGATGAAATTGCTAAAATTGTTGCGAATGCTAATAATAATGTTTTTAAATTTTTCATTTTAATGTTTTTTTATCTGAATTTTCAGAATATTAATAATTTATTTTTAATTGAATTTGAAAGTTCCGACCCAATTCGTCAACAAAAAATCGTTGATTGTTTAGGTAATCTCTGTAATTTGTGTTTAAAATATTTTGAACTGAAAAAGCCAAAGTTGCAAATCCTGTTTTAAAGGTTTTAAATCTCATTTCTGAATAAAAACTCCATAGTTGGTAGGCATTTGGAGGTGTACTAATATCGACAACAACATTTACAAATTCATTGTTCTCGATAATTTTGCTTGTGAAATTGTTATCAGGAAATTGTGTTTGACGCAATACGACTTCATTTTTAAGTTCTAAAACCAACCCGTGAAATGCTTTTTTGGAAAATTGAATTTTATTCGAAAAATTTATTGGCGGCATTGCAATTAATGGCAAATTATTAGTTAAATCAAACCCATTTACAGCAGCAAAATTCAATTGATGTTTCCAATGATTCGAAATATCCAAAACCGAATGAAAATCTAATCCTGTTAATAAAGCATTGTTTTGCTCGAAATTCCAAACAGGAAAAGCACCACGATTTGTAGTTTCAAAATCAATTGGTTTCAAGAATAAATAATTACGAATGCTGTTGATGTACGGATTTATTTCTACCGAAAAGTTTGTCCATTTTTTTTGCAATGTAGTCGAGAATTTATACGATTGTTCTTTTTGCAATGCTAAATCGCCTAACTCAATTTGTCCTGTCGAATGATGCAAACCATCACTAAAAAACTCAGATGGATTTGGATTTCTGCTTGCCAAACTCAAATTTATATACCAATTCAAATCTTGATTGAACTTTTTGTGAACACCAAAACTTCCTGAAAAGTTATGAAATGTAAAACTGGGTTTCGTAAACCATTGGTCGCCATTTGGAGATTCTCCTTTTATAAAATCTTGAAATAAATTGTCATACCCACGTTCTTTCCATCGGGTTTTAAAGTAAAATTTTGAGGCGCTGGTATTAGAATAATCATATCTCAAACCCAAATCTAAAGTCAAACTTGACGAAATTGGTTTATTTGCAATAGCGTAAATTCCAAAATCATTGCGTTCGTAATCAGGAATTAAAGGGCGAACACCAGTATCTAGACTTACAACGTTTTCTTGATTATCAGCATTCAATCCGGTTTTTAAATCCCAATGCAGACATTCTTTTTTGAAATCGATTTTTACAGAATGGGTTTTTAGTTCTAAATCCAATGCTGGAATATCATTAAAATTTTTTTTTCGGACATCAAATTCCAATCGTTTGTTAAATTGATACGAATATTGAAGTGCCAAAGTTGAATTCTCACTAACAAAATAGTTGAAATTAACTTTCGCCAAATGATGTTTTACTTCTTGTTTTGGATTTTTTAATGAAAAAGTAAAATTGTTTATAACCGACGGAATTTGTCTGTTGATCGAATTATACAAATCGTTAACATTGCCAATATGCGAAGCACTCAAAATTCCGATTTGAGCCGAATACAAACTATAAAACCCAGAAATATCATATTTTTTTCCAGTAAATTTTACATCGCCCGAAAAATTAATTTCTCGGTTTCCAGAATTTGACAACACATAATTCGCTGCATTTCTATCGCCAAAATACTTAAAAGTTCCCAAAGCATTCCAACTCCAATCGCAGAAATTACCTTTATGAAGACTGGTACTAATGGTTCCACCTTTGCCATTCGAAGATAAATTTGTGATGGTTTTGCCAAATAAAGTATCTTTTTTTATCGAAACTGGCTCAATAATAACTAATCCACCAACGGCATTGCCACCATATTGCAAACCAGACGCACCTTTTATAACAGTGATTTTTCCAGCCGCATTTACATCGAAATTTGGTGCGTGTTCTGTTCCCCATTGTTGGTCTTCAAGACGCACATTGTTACTGATAATCGGAACTCGAGACGAATGCAAACCATTGATAACAGGTTTCACAATATTGCTTCCAGTTCGCAAAACACTAACGCCAGCTACTTCTTTCAAGGCGTCGCCAAGAGTTTGACTGCTATACTTTTCGATGGTTTCTGATTTTATTTTTTGTTCCAAAATCGAGTTGTTTTCGGTATTGCGTTTTTTAATTACAACAACATCATTCAGAGCGTTTACTTTCGAAAACATTTTAACATTGTAGACTAAATCTTGCTCAAAAACCAAAATTTCTTCAATAGACTTGTAGCCTAAACTAGAAACAAAGATTTTAGTTTTTCCTTTTTGGATGTTTTTTAAATAAAAATTTCCAGCAGAATCGCTTGTTCCGTTTTTGTTTCTAATATGTATGTGGCAACCTTCGATAGGTTTGTTGTTTTCGTCAGTAATTTGACCGCTAATTTTGTATTGTCCAAATGCAAAACTGCAAATGAACAGCACATAACCAAATAGGAGTTTCTGTAACATTTTCTAATTTTAAAATACAAACACAAACAAACCACGTACTTTCAATAGTGGTTTTTTGTAATTTTTTTCGATATTTTAAAAAATTGGTGGGCCACGTAAGGAATAAGAAATACCTGTGAAGAAAAAATTAGATTCTTTTAAAGAATAAGAATCGTTTTTATAAAAATCAAATTCATTTGAAAAATGAAATGATTGAATTTTGTTGGAAATGTAAGATGAAAAAGCAAATTCGCAAACAAAACATTTGTCAAAATCTTGATGTTCGTGAGTAATTTGTTTATCAGAAACGTGATTGTGTACACATTTTTTTTCTGTCAATTCTTTTGTCAAATGCTCAAAACTATGCAACGATTGAAATAATATTGCGAACAATATTACAACCGACATTAAAGCATTGATTATGACAAATTTCTTTTTCATTGAATACAAATGTATATTTTAATTTATTGATTTCGGTTTTTTTAACATTATTTATAAAAAAAGCACCTCATTTCTGAAGTGCTTTTTGGCTTTCTAAAAATAAATTTAATTATTTTTTCTTTCCTTTTACTGGTGCTTTTGCTGCTTTTGCTGCTTCTTGAGCTGCTTTCATAGCCGCACGAGAAATTCTTACTTGCGCAACAACTGTGTTTTCTGGGTGCATTATTTTGTATTTTTCTTGTGGTAAAGCTGTAACATAAAGTTTATTACCCATTTCTAACGGAGAAATATCAGCATCTAAGAAATCTGGAAGATTTTTTGGCAATGCTTTTACTTTTAATTTACGGTTGCTTAAACGTAAAACACCACCTAAAAGTACACCTGGAGAAGTTCCAATTACACGAACTGGAATTTCCATTGTAATTTCTTTGTCATCTTTGATTTCAAAGAAGTCAATGTGTAAAATTTTGTCAGAAACAGGGTGAACCTGTATGTCTTGCAAAATTGCGTTAAAAGTTTTTCCACCTAAATCAATTGCAACTGTGTGCGCATTTGGAGTGTAAACTAATCCTTTGAAAGCTTTTTCTTCTGCAGAAAAATGTACTACTTGATTTCCTCCGTAAATAACGCAAGGAACCGCTCCAGCATTACGTATGGCTTTAGTCGCAACTTTACCAACGCTTTCTCTTTCTGATCCTTTAATTGTAATCGATTTCATTGTAAATATATATATATAGTTAATAATTATTATTCAATTTCAAAATTCAATAGCAATTTCAAAAATCAATTTCAAAATATTTATTGATTGCTATTTTGTAGTTGTCCCTCTTTTTTTGGGAGGGCTAGGGGTGGGCTTACATCAGAAACTTCCCGCTTATTGAGTTGTTGTTTTGTACCATTTGCATTACTTCTGCAAAAAGCGGTGCGCAAGACACAACTCTAATTTTCTTTGATTCTCTCTTTAACGGAATGGAATCGGTAACAATTAATTCGCTTAATTTCGAATTTTCTATTTTTTCGTAAGCATCGCCCGATAAAATGGCGTGTGTACAAATAGCTCGAACGCTTAATGCGCCTTTTTCTATCATTAAATCGGCAGCTTTAGCTAACGTTCCGCCTGTGTCAATCATATCATCGACAAGAACGACATTTCTACCCTTAACTTCTCCAATTAATTCCATAGAACTTATTACATTGGCAGCTTTACGTTGTTTGTAACATATAACTACGTCTGATTCTAGGAATTTAGAATACGCATAAGCTCTTTTTGATCCACCCATATCTGGGGAAGCGATTGTTAGATTATCAAGATTCAAGCTTCGAACATAAGGCAAGAAAATTGTTGATGCAAACAAGTGATCTACTGGTTTTTCGAAAAAACCCTGAATCTGGTCTGCGTGCAAATCCATTGTCATTACTCTTGTTGCTCCAGCTGCATCAAGAAGATTGGCTACCAATTTAGCTCCAATTGGAACTCTTGGTTTGTCTTTTCTGTCTTGTCTTGCCCAACCAAAATATGGAATTACTGCTGTTACATGTCTGGCTGAAGCTCTTTTGGCAGCATCAATCATTAGTAACAATTCCATTAAATTGTCTGCCGTCGGAAAAGTCGAACAAACAATAAATACTCTTAATCCACGAATAGATTCTTCGTAAGAAGGTTGAAATTCGCCATCGCTGTATTTCGAAAACGTAACTTTACCCAGAGAAACGCCGTACTTTTCAGCAATTTGTTCCGCTAGATGTACACTTTGGGAACAAGCAAATATTTTTGCTTCGGGTTCTTGATGTGACATTAATGTATTGTTTAGTAATTAGTTGTGTGTTTTTTCGTTTTAACGAGGTGCAAAAATAGTAATAAAATTGATGTAAAGCCGAAAATTTTAAAATTTTTTCTAGAAATTGTCATTTTATTATTTACATTTGCAAAGTGTTAAGGGAAAAATGATTTTGTCATTTGCCTTGAGCGATGAAGTAACTGTTGTTATTTCGAGTCTGTAAATGTAAGTTTTAGAACTTGACAAATACACAACTGCTAATGCCCGGATGGCGGAATTGGTAGACGCGCTGGTCTCAAACACCTGTGGGAAACCGTACCGGTTCGACTCCGGTTCCGGGTACAAAACCTCTGAGAAATCAGGGGTTTTTGTTTTTAATAGATTAAATAAAAAAATATATTAGGAGTCAAACTAAAATAGGTTCGACTCCGATTCCGGTTACTTTAAAACCTCATAATCTATTGATTATGAGGTTTTTTGTTTTTAAAGGGTGCTCAAAAGGGTGTCTTAATTTTTACAATATTGAATTCATTATTAAAATGAATCAATTTCAATAATGTTAATTTTAGTCAAATAAATATTAAATTAAAAATATTTTGTATATTTGCTAAATTAATTAGAGACCGTTTTGGACGTAAAGAGTAGGTGAAATTGAGCATAACTCGCTAATTTGATAAGAACCAATTACTTTATTGTAGTTGGTTTTCTTTTATACATTGATTTCAAACAAAGTTCTTTTTTTCCTGTTCTAATTTCTTCAACATAGTAGTATTTTCAATTATTATTTCGTAAAGTATACAATCAATCCCAGCTTTGCTTTTACCAGAGTAAATTACATTTTCAGATTTTACTATTTGTGGGATTAATTCAAAATCTTCTTCTGTAACTGCAATTTGACCACGTTTAATTTCTGTGTTTATATTACCGTGTTCTTTAATAGTGTGCTTAATACTTGACCTATCGATAATTCTTTTATAGCCAAATAAATCAAATCCTGTTTTTAACTTTAAAAGATTTGCTTCAATTTTATCAATTGTATTAATTTCAACTTTTCTGTTAATTGTATTTTTGCTATTGATTGCAAACTCAACTAATTCTCTAATTTCTTCTTTCATTTTATATTTTTCTACTTGACTTGCCTAAATTTATTTTTTCAAAAGTATTGATTTAATTTAAAAAAGATTAATACTTTTATAACTTAGAAAAAACTATTTCACAAAAAAACTATGAAACAAAGTAATGCTGAAAAAAGAGAATTTGACGAAATGATGCGAGAAGAAATTGAATCGGGCAACCCGTTTGCTGACGGAAGTTATAGAACTTACAAGGCTAAAAACCTAAAGAAACCATCAGAAAATAAAGAAATTCCAAAAGTAGAAAATACTTTGAAAAATCAAAATGACGAAGATTTGCTATTTTGACTTTTTACATTATTTTAATATTGTGCACTTTTTAAGTTGAACATTTTAAATAGTGCACTTTTACGGTCGTTTTATTTTTTTAAATTTATTTAGTATTTCTTTTTAGTTGCACATATTTTTTTAAGGCTTTTGCCAATTTAATTATATTTTTATTGTCTTTCAATGTTTGATCTATTTTTTTTTATAAATTCTTAGCCTTATTGAATCATTATCTGTAAAAATAAATAAAGTAGTATTGTACTCTGGTTTCTGGGTAAAAAACCTCTGAGAAATCAGGAGTTTTTGTTTTTAATTGAATTTTTTAGAATTCAATTTCTGGCGACCAAAAAACTTTTTCTAAATCTTGAATTTGATTTTCAACAATTACAATTCCTTCACTTTCAAGTAATTGTTGCATTAGATTTGTACCATCAAAATGATGTTTTCCTGTCAATAAACCTTTGCGATTTACAACTCGATGCGCAGGAACATCTTCAAGATTATGGCTTGCATTCATTGCCCAACCAACCATTCTTGCCGAACGACCAGAACCTAATGCTCGTGCAATTGCACCGTAAGAAGTTACTTTTCCAAAAGGAATTTGCTTTGCAATAAAATAAACTCGTTCGAAAAAATTAGTTTCCATTTTTTAGATTTTAAAATAATTTCTCACAATATAAATCAAACTCATTAAGGCAACAAATCCAGTGATTGAACCTATGGTTGAGTTCATGTTTTTTGAAATAAAAGTTGCATTGGAATCTAGATTTTTAAAACAAGTTATATAACCATAAAAAACCAAAAACGATCCTAAAACTACGCCAGTTCCAAATGTATAAATTGATGTTTCGTCAAAGTTAAAATAACCAAATGAAGCCAAAGTTACACTCATAAAAACATAATATGGAATAGGGAAAAAATTGATTGCCGAAATAAAAATTCCAAGAAAAAAACGACTTTTTTTGCTTCTAATTTTAATATCTTTTTGAATATTGCTTGTCGGTTTTTTGGCAATCCAAAATAAATAAATTGTCAAAACACTAAAAATTACAAAACCAATTTCTCTAAGTAATAAAGAAATTTCTTGATGACTATCAATATATCTTGCAAAAATTAAAGCTATTATGGTCTGAAAAAAAATTATAATTAATGCGCCAAGAACAAACATTAATGCTCGAAGTTTACCCTCTTTTAAACTAATTTTTGCCACAGTCATATTGATTAATCCTGGAGGAAGAATCCCGATTGTAGCAATAACAATTCCTAAAAATAATGGTAAAAACCTGTTCAATGTTTGATTTTTTATAAATTATTTTATTTTAAATCTAATAAACGTAATCGATTTATTTACAGCTAAATACTGATTTTCATAAAAGGTCTGAATTTCGGTAACTTCTTCTGGCGAACCTTCGTTTACATACACATTATGATTGGCATACAAAACCTCGTGCCCTTCGCCGTGCAACAATCCTAGCGTGTATCCGTGCATAAATTCCGAATCGGTTTTCAGGTTCATAATTCCGTTTGGTTTCAAGATTTTTTTATACAGTTGCAAAAATTCCGAATTGGTCATTCTGTGTTTTGTTCGTTTGTATTTTATTTGCGGATCTGGAAAAGTTATCCAAATTTCGTCGACTTCGTTTTCGTCAAAAACTTTGTCAATCAGTTCAATCTGCATTCTAATAAAACCCACATTTGTTAAACCAGTTTCGACAGCAGTTTTGGCTCCACGCCAGAATCTGGCTCCTTTTAAATCGATTCCAATAAAGTTTTTTTCTGGAAATTTTGATGCTAAACCAACTGAATATTCGCCCTTGCCGCAACCTAATTCTAAAACAATTGGATTCGAATTCTTGAAAAATTTCTCGTTCCAATTGCCACGTATTCCAAATTCTCCTGATACTATATCTTCTCTCGTTGGTTGAAAAACGTTACCAAATGTTTCGTTTTCGCCAAACCTTTTTAATTTATTTTTGCTTCCCACAATATTTATATTTGTTGCAAAACTAATCATTTAAAATAAAACAAAATAAACTTTTAATAATGTTTAAATAACCTTAACACAAGATTGATAGTTGAACTTTGAAAAAACTTTATTTTGAAAAAAAGAAATATTGAGGTAGCCGTAATTTCTGATGTACATTTGGGAACATTTGGTTGCCACGCAAAAGAATTGTGTCAATACTTATCATCAATTAAGCCTAAAACTTTAATATTAAATGGCGATATCATTGATATTTGGCAGTTCAGAAAATCGTATTTTCCTGCTAATCATCTCAAAGTGATTAAAAAAATCATTTCGATGAGTACCAAAGGCACCAAAATATATTATCTGACTGGAAATCACGATGAATTTTTAAGAAAATTTACTGATTTGCATATAGGAAATCTAAATTTAATCAATAAGTTAGTTTTAGAATTAGATGGGAAAAATGCATGGATTTTTCACGGCGATGTTTTTGACGCATCGATTAATCACGCAAAATGGTTAGCAAAATTAGGCGGTTGGGGTTATGATATTTTGATTTTGATTAACCGATTTTTGAATTGGATATTGAAACAAATGAATAAAGAGCCTTATTCATTATCGAAAAAAATTAAGAACAATGTAAAATCGGCTGTAAAATTCATTACCAATTTTGAAACAATTTGTATTGATTTAGCTATCGAAAAAAAATATGATTACGTTATTTGCGGACATATTCATGAACCAAAAATCGAGTTTATTGAAACTCCAAAAGGAAAAACTATATATTTGAATTCAGGCGATTGGATTGAAAATTTGACTGCTTTGGAATACAACAATAAGAAATGGAAAGTTTATAAACACAATACTGATGATTTTGATTTGAAAGAAGATAATTTTGATTTTGAATATGAAAACAAATTAGTCGATCAATTTATGTCTATTTTAAAATAAATTTGATGAAAAAAAATATATTAGTTGCTCCGTTAAATTGGGGTTTAGGTCATTCAACAAGATGTATTCCTATAATTCAGGCATTAATTGACAATAATTTTAATCCAATTTTGGCATCAGATGGCGTTGCTTTAGAATTGTTACGCAAAGAATTTCCGTTGCTTGAAAGTCTAGAATTGCCATCATACCAAATTGAATATGCCAAAAACGGAAAAAATTTTAAGTGGAAAATGATTAAAAATAGTCCAAAAATGATTTCGGCAATTCTTGAGGAAAAGCAAATTATAAAAAAATGGGTTTCTCAATATAACTTGTCTGGAATAATTTCTGATAATCGTTTGGGCGTTCGAAACAAGCAAATTCCATCGGTTTTTATAACCCATCAACTGAATGTTTTATCAGGAAACACCTCTTGGATAACTACTAAACTACATCAAAACATTATTAGAAAATTTAATGAATGTTGGGTTCCAGATTTTGAAAAAAAACCAAATTTAACTGGAAAATTAGGACATTTGAAAAAAACTGATTTAAACTTGAAATATATTGGTCCAATTTCAAGGTTGAAAGCAAAGTATTTAAGAGAAAAATACGATTTAATGATTTTACTTTCTGGACCAGAACCTCAAAGAACAATGTTAGAAGAGAAATTAAAAATAGAGGTTAAAAATTTTAATGGAAAAACAATTTTCATAAAAGGCGTGGTAGAACTTGAACAAAAAGTCGACCAAATTGGTAATGTTACCTTTGTGAATTATATGAATTCTGAAGAAATTGAAACAGCATTTAACGAAAGTGAAATGGTTTTATGTCGATCTGGATATACAACAATTATGGATTTGGCAAAACTAGGCAAAAAAGCATTTTTTATTCCAACTCCTGGACAATTCGAACAAGAATATTTAGCTAAAAAACTTAAACGAAATGGCTTATTTCCTTGTGCCAATCAAGACGATTTCACGATAGGTAATTTGCTAGAAATCGATATGTACAAAGGAATTCAAACGCCCGAAAACAACATAGATTGGGTCGAATTGTTTGAAGTTTTTCAGGAAAAAATTTAAAAAGGGAACACTTAATTTTAATAAACTTTGTTATAATTTCTTAATGGTTCAAAAAAAAAAATTTTAATTAATAATCTGAACTTTTTGAAGCGTGAAAGAAAACATTGAACCTTTGCTAAAAGTGCTGTCAACAAATATTTTTTCGTTATGGGCTTCAATAATGTGTTTTACTATTGCTAAGCCAAGTCCAGAACCACCTTCGGAACGTGCACCACTTTTATCGACACGATAAAAACGTTCGAAAAGCCGCGAAATGTTTTGATTTTCTATGCCTTCGCCGTTATCTTTTATAGAAATTAAAATTCGATTATTGATAATTTCTTCGAAACCAATTTCGGTATAACCGCCAATTTTTCCATATTTTATTGAGTTTTCGACAAGATTGGTCAAAACTTGCTGAATTTTATCGACATTACCTAGAACAATTATTGGTTTAAAATATTTATCATCAAACGTTAAGGTAATGTCTTTTTTTGTTGCTTTCATTTCGAGCAAATCCATAACATTTTGCATTAAAATTACAATGTCAAACGGAATCATTTCGAGTTTTTCTTCAGACATTTCGAGCTTGGCGATTGTGTCTAAATCTTCGACAATATAAATTAATCTTTCGACACCTTTTTCGGCTCGTTCGAGATATTTTTTGCGTAAAAGCTTGTCTTTAACTGCACCTTCAAGTAAAGTCGAAACATATCCTTGAACTGTAAAAAGAGGTGTTTTCAATTCGTGCGAAACATTGCCAATAAATTCACGGCGAAATGCTTCTCGCTCGTTTAAAGTTTCGATTTCGAGTTTTTTATCCGATGCAAATTGTTGCACTTGGTTGGTTATTTCGGACAAATCGGTACTTGATGTATGATTCAGTAGCATTCTTGAATCGAGAAAAGAAATCTCGTCGTATAGTTTTTTTACGCGTCTGAAAATGAATTTTTCTGTTCGATATTGCAAAACAAAAACTGAAAACAAATAAACAGAAACCAAAAAAACTATAAATATTTTTAAAATTTCGATTGCTTTTACATCCAAAAATAAAAAAATTATCAAACAAAGAAATGTACTAGCAAAAATTGTAATATAAATTGCAGAAATTATAGCGAATTTATAGGTTCTTGAGATTGTCATTTTTATTTTGATGATTTTTGTTGCAATTGTGAAATTAAACAAATTTTTTGCAAATTTAAATTTTCTGACACAGATTTCACAAATTTTCACAAATTAAAAATTGAGAAATATACATAAATTGAAATTGACAAATACAAGTTTTTAACGTTTCAATAAAAAATAAATTCGTGAAATCTATTCAAAATATCCTTATTATAAATCGTAATCTAAATTTCGAATTTATAACCTACACCTTTAATAGTTACAAACAAATCTTCTCCGATTTTTTCTCGTAATTTTCGAATATGTACGTCGATTGTTCGCCCGCCAACTACTACTTCGCTGCCCCAAACTTTGTCAAGAATTTCTTCGCGAGTAAAAACTTTTCCAGGTTTTGAAGCTAATAAGTAAAATAATTCGAATTCTTTTCTTGGCAATACAATTGCTTGATTGTCTTTAATTATTTTATATTCTTCACGATTTATTTCTATTCCTCCAACATTAATAGTTTCAGAATTTACGTTTTCGTTTTCTTTTAATCTTCTTAGTAAAGCTTTGACTTTGCTGACCAACAATTTTGGTTTAATTGGTTTGGCAATATAGTCGTCTGCACCAGCATCGAAACCTGCAACTTGAGAATAATCTTCGCTGCGAGCGGTTAAAAAAGTAATAATAACATTGCTTAATTCAGGTATTTTTCTGATGGCTTCGCAGGCTTCCATTCCGTCCATTTCGGGCATCATTACGTCCATAATGATAAGTTGAGGAATTTCTTTTTTAGCGACAGCAACTGCTTCACGACCATTGGTAGCGGTTACAATTTGGTAACCTTCTTGTTGCAAATTAAATCCAACGATTTCCAGAATATCTTGTTCGTCATCAACTAACAAAATTTTGATTTCTTTTTTCTTCATATTCAAAAATTGAAAATACTTTTGTGTAAAAGTAAATATAATATTAAGAAAAAATACGACTTAACCATTATTTAATAATGCTGATTTTTGTTAACAGTTAAGTAATCTTTCATTGATTTTAAGTTTATTTCGGTTTTACTTCGATTAATGTTTGTAAAAATTTTTTACCACTAATTTTAAAAATTTCTACAAATCATTGTTAGATAAATTAAATACACAATTTTATTATGTATCTTTTGCTTAATACTTGGAGTTGTTTTGGCATTTTTTCGCCTAAATTATATCGAGAAACTAATATTTTATTTCAATAAAAAAGCGCAATCATTACAATTGCGCCTTTGGTATTATTTTTTCTTCGATTTTGATTTTTTCTTTTTTTCAGCAGCTTTTTTCTTAGCTTTTTTCTCTTTCAATTTTTTCTTAGCTTTTTCTTTTTTGGCTTTTTCTTTTTTCTTTTTAGCAGCTTTTTTGGTTTTTTCTTTGGCCTTATCTTTTGCTTTTTGCTCTTTTTCTTTCAGTTTGTCGCTCATTTTCTTTAATTTTTTTAGGTTTTTATTTTTTATTTTAATTGTTGCAACTTCGGTTAATGTCTCTATTATTGCAATTTCTTTATTTTCTGGTTTCGATGGTTCAACGATTGCAACCATTTTTGCCGCGGTTGGTTTTCTGGTTCGTGTTGCAACTGGTTTTGCGACAGTTTCTGTTTTAGCCGCGGTTTTACGCGTTCTTGTAGCGGCTGGTTTTGTAGTTGCAGTTGTTTTTCTAACAACAGGTTTTCTTGTTGTTACGGGTTTTGGTGTTGTGTTATTTGCAACATTTTCGTTAGTTGCTTTTTCTTCGATTTTGTTTTCGTTTGTTTCCGATGTTGTCATATTAATATGTAATTGTAAAGTTTAAATAAGTCAATGTAAATTTATCATTAACAAAAATAGTTAAAATAATGGCTCGCCAATGTTAAGTTTTCGATTTAAAGTAAAACTTAACATTGTAAATCAAAACATTAAATTGATTTAAAAAGCAAACTGATAACAATTTGGTAATAATAAACAAACAAATTGGTAACCATCAAGTAACTTCAAGTTTACAAACCAAACGTTTCTTTGCAAAAAATTAAACGAATCAAAATGAAATTTCAATTTTTACTTTTATCATTATTAATATCATTCTTATCATTAGCACAAACAACAGGAACAATTTCTGGAGTTTTAAAAGATAAAAACTCGAACAATCAGCCACTTGCATTTGCAAATATTGTTTTAAAAAACACGACTATCAGTGCCAATTCAGACATTGATGGAAAATACATCTTAAAAACTGCTCCAGGCGAATACACAATTATTTTTAGTTTTATAGGTTACGAGAATGTTGAAGTTCCAGTAACTGTTGTTGCTGGTCAAACGGTAACCATCAATAAAACAATAGGTTCTGGAAATTATACTTTGCAAGACGTCGTTGTAAAATCAGCAAATATAAATCGTGAGAAAGAAACTGCGATATTATTGGACCAAAAAAAATCTATTGAAATAAAGCAAAGTATTGGTGCGCAAGAAATGTCTAGAAAAGGAATTAGCAACGTCGAAAGTGGTTTGACCAAAATTACGGGAATTTCTAAAGTAGATGGTCGTGGATTATTTGTGCGTGGATTGGAAGAAAGATACAATAATTTATTGATTAACGATTTGCAATCACCATCAAGCAGTCCATTCAAAAAAATTGTTCCATTAGATTTATTTCCTACTGATATTGTTGGAGTCTTAAATGTTTATAAAACATTTAATCCAAATATAAATGGCGATTTCGCAGGTGCAACAATTAACATTGAAACTTCGCAACCAAGATCATCGATTACAAAAATTTCGACAGGTTTTGGTTTTATAAGCCAAAATAATAATGAAGCCTTTTTGATATCTGAAGATGCAAACACAACCCAAGGATTTTTTGGATTTCTTGCTAAAGATAGAGCTTTGCCAAATGCTTTTGGTAATAGTCCAAGCAGTGCGAATCTGTCGATAATCGATAATAATGAATACAGCAAACAAAATTCTTGGAATGTTGTTTCTACAAGCAGCCCAATAAATAACAGTTTTAGTTTTTTGCATTCCGAAAAATTTAATTTAAAAAACAAAAGCAATCTTACTTATTTATTTTCAATAAACACTGATAACAAATATCAAATTCAAAAAGGCGTTGATAGAATTTTTGGACTTGGTCAAGGCGATTACGAAAATAATCTTTTCACATCAAAATATAATTATACGACATCATTATCTGGGCTTACAGGAATAAAATACAAGTCAAAAAGATTTGGAGTTGCATTAAACTCAATTTTTATTAGGTCTACATCAAGTATAATTCAAGATCAAGTTGGTGGAACAAATTTTGCCCCTATTAGCGAAAATCTTATTATTCGTGAAAACAAGTTCGAAGAATCTAAATATTGGAACAACCAAATTCTTGCCAATTATGATTTAACTGAAAACGGAAATCAATCTATAAAAGGTGGTTTTTCTTATGCGAAAACTTCATTGGTTCAACCAGACAGAAAATTTTTGAGAGGTAAAAAAGTAAATGATACACAAGCTGATTTTACGTTTGGTGGAAACAACCTTATTCGTCAATTTTTTGATATTTCTGGTGATCGTTTTTATGCTGGAATGCTTGAATACAATCTTAAATTTAATGAAAAAGAAAATAAAAAATACAATAAATTATCTATTGGTTACAATCTAGTTAGTAATGAAGAAGTTTCTTCTTACAGATTTGTTTTTGGTCGTCCAATAACAAGTTTAGGTCAATTTAAAATCGATTTTAATAAACCAAACGATTTGATTAATAACAAAGTTGATAATGGTTTATTAAATTTTAAAGAAGAGTCAACGGGCGATTACAAAACCAAATTATACAATAATATCAATTCAGGTTATATAAATGTCTTTTTGAATCTTGGAGAAAAATTTGAGATAAATGGTGGTTTACGTGCCGAAAAATCTATCAGAGAAATTAAATTTAGAACAACTGCTGATGCTGCAACTGTAAGTTTTACTAAAAACACTAAAACCAAATTAGATCTTTTGCCATCTATTAATGTGAAATACTTATTAAATGAAAAAAACAACATTCGTTTTGCTGGTTCAAAAACAATTACAAGACCAATTTCTATAGAAATAATGCCTATTCGATATATAAATCCCGATGGAACTGTCGAAAGTGGAAATCCTGCAATCGTGAACAGTGACAACTTGAATTTCGATTTAAAATATGAAATTTTTCCAAATTCTAATGAAATGTTTGCCTTTGGAGTTTTTGGAAAAAAAATCAACAATCCAATTGAGCGTGTTTTTTCTCCATCTGCTGGTGGCGGAAATCTAACAACCTATCAAAACTCAAAAGATGCTACATTGTTTGGAGCCGAATTGGAAATTTTATTGCAATTAAAAAGAATTTCACCTTATTTAAAAAACTTTTCTTGGGGTTTTAACACATCGATAATGAAAACCAAAGTTACTGTCGATGCAGTTTTAAATCCTCTAGAAAACAATCCAACAAGAGCTTTACAAGGTGCATCGGATTGGTTGGTAAATACAGATTTGAAATATGATTTCGAATTTAATAAAGAAATGAAAAATTCTATTTCGATTGTATACGGCATATCTGGAGAAAGGATTTACTCTGTCGGAACAGCAGGTTTAGACCATATTTATGAAAAACCATTCGGTAAATTAGATTTTGTTTGGTCAAGCAAATTATCAAAAAATATAGATGCAAAATTTTCTGTAGATAATATTTTAAATCCATCTTTCAAAAGAGTACTTGGAGATAAAAGTACACAGATTATTAACGAAACTGATTTAACATTAAGAGAATTTAAAAGAGGAACTGGTTATTCTTTAAACATTAGCTATACTTTTTAATTAATTGTAAAATTAAGATTATCTGGTTAACCTTAAATTCACAATTAAATTAAATTATTATAACTAATAATTAAAGATTGGTTAATTCGAAAATCAATTATATAATAGAAATTTGTCAAAACAATTAAAATAAAAAAAAATGAAAAATTTAATATTGAGCGTTTCAATTTTGACATTATTATTTACCGGTTGTACATCTGATGATGATACAGTTGTAACACCACCACCAGTAGTGGTTGGTTCTGGAGATTTGACTGGTGAAGTATCAGTGAGTAAAGTTTATGTAAAGGGGAATTATAATTTAGATGGTGTTTTAAAAATTAAATCAGGAGTTACTTTAACTTTTGCAGCAGGAACAATAATAACTGCCAATACTAATGCTGGTAGTGCTTTCGATGCAATTGTTGTCGAAAACGGTGGAAAATTAATTATGATAGGTACAGCAGCCGAACCAATTGTGTGTACTCATGCAACAAAAATTGCAGGTTCTTGGGGCGGGATTGTTATGTATGGTAATGCACCGATTGTTGGTGCCAATGGCGTTGCAACATCAAATGCAGAAGATGGAATAACACCATCTACTGGTGGAACGCAATATGCTTATGGCGGTCCAGATGCAGTACACAATAGCGGAACATTGAAATATGTTAGAGTAGAGTATGCTGGAAAGAAAATTAATGATGGATTAACAGAACTAAATGGTTTCTCGTTTTATGCTGTTGGTTCTGGTACAATTCTAGAAAATTTAGTATCTTATAAAGGAAATGATGATGGTTTTGAATTTTATGGCGGAACAGTTAGTGCAAAAAATTTAATATCTTATGGAAATTCAGACGATTCATTTGACTGGCAAGATGGTTGGAGAGGTCAAGATAATACTAATTGGTATGCATACCAAACCGGTACAGGAAATTATGGAATGGAAATCGAATCTAAAAATGTTGACAATGCATTTTGGCCAGTTGTTTCTGGAATTACTTTGAAAAGAGCAGCAGGAACAGTAACAGAAGACAATACACCACAATATGATGCCATTCAATTTAAAAGTCGTGGGAATGGTTTTTACTCAAATGTTGTAATTTCAGGATATACAAACCCATTAGCAACAGCAGTTAGAATTCAAGATGTAGGAACTAATACATCTCAAGTAGTTGCAGAAAAAATAAAATTCACAAATATCAAAATTAATGACGCAACTAGTAATTATGCTTTCAAAGATGCAACTGTAACGGTGACTTTTTTACCAGCAAATTTTACTGTTTCAGCAGCTGCAACAGGAGCAACATTAACACCTGGAGCTTGGGCAGTAGTTGATGGAGTAAATTTACTTTCAAATTTATAAATAATACATTTTAATTAAAAAAAGGCTTTCCGTCACAGGAAAGCCTTTTTATTTGGGGCAAACTTGTAAAATTAATTTTTAGAAGCCAAAGTATTTTGACTTAATATTTTTGAGCTTACAACATTGTTGTTAGCATATAAAACTTCGTTTACAGATAGATTGTTGTAAGATAACCATTTTCCAGTTTTTTGACCATTGCTGTATTCTGCAACTGCAATAACTTTACCTGCAACATCATACGAAGTCCATTTTCCGTCTAATTTTCCTTCAGCGAAAAAACCTTCTTGCTGAATGTTACCGTTTTCGTGATAGTAGGTTGCTTTTACTTGTTGTCCAACAATTTCTAGTTTAGGTTCGATATTTTGAGCGAATATAGCTGTTGAAGCGAATAATACGAATGTTAAAATTAAATTTTTCATAATAATTTAGAGATTAAATAGGTTAATAACTTTACAAAGATAAAAAACTTTTACAATAATCCAACTATTTCTTAACAATTTAATAACATTGAATTTTAAAACATAAGTTGAACGCATTTATTTACATTTAAACCGATTTATTAACAATACAATTTGCATTATATAATTGATTATTAATATTTTTGCATTTCTCTAAATATTTGGAAATGAAAAAATTATTTATATTTATATTATTAACTACCAACATTTTTGCTCAAAACGATTTTATTATTACTAACGATGGCGAAAAAATAGAAGTCGAAGACACAACAATAGGTGTTAATTACAACACCAAATCAGTAGAATATAAATCATTAGAAAAAAGCAAAATCAAGTCAATAGATTTTAGCGGCTTTAGTTATTGTTACTTCGAAGGCTATGTTTTTATGACTTTTGACCTAAACAAAAACAACTCAATAAAAGGTTATTTTGTAATTGCCGATAGCAAAAATCGCAAACTGTTAAGTGTTGTTTTGCCTCCAGATAACGACGGTTATAACAAATTTAAAGATCAGAATGTTAAATATGAATATATAATTATTGATGAAAATGAGACAATTCTTGACAAAATGACTTTCGATAACATTAAATCAGAAAACAATAAAACGATTAGAAGTCTTTTGCCAATGAAGTTAAAAAACCAATTTAAAGATTTTCCTGAATTTTTAGAAAGATTAAAAACTCTTGAAAATGAAATAAGCGATATTGATAATTTAAAAATTCTCGAGTTATTCGAATTTCCAAGTTATATGAAGAAAACTTAAAATAATGTATTATAATATTTAATTGCATTTTAACGAGTATTAATTTCATTTCGTCGATTTTAATTTTTTTTTCATTTAATATATAAAATTTGTTTGATTTTAATGTATAGGTTTGCATCAAAACAAACTTATGAACAAATTATTATTCCCCATTTTATTGTTGTTTACTTGTTTAACATACAGCCAAATAACATCTTCATCTATTTCTGGACAAGTCCGAATTCAAGCGACAACAATAAGTGGTGCTTATGTTACAATGACGCATGCTCCAACCAACACAGTTTATGAAACAACAACAAATAAAGACGGTAAATTCGAAATAGAAAACCTTATTGTTGGTGGACCATATGATATTTCAGTAACCGAAAGTGGCATCAAAGATTTCTATTTGAATGAGATTGAACTTTCTTTAGGTGAAAATAGATTAGAAACAATTTTTGTTCAAGAAAAATATGGCACACAATTAGCTTTTACTGAAACCAAGAAAAAGAAAACTTCAATTCAGAATTTCTTTGGTAATAGTTTTAATGAAAAGCAAATTTTGAGCATTCCAAACATAAATAGAAGTATTCAAGACATTACAAAATTGGTGCCTCAAAGTGCCAATAATTCATTTGGAGGCATAAATTCTAGGTACAATAACATTGCAATTGATGGTGCTATTAATAATGATGCAATTGGATTTAGCCCATCGCTTGGTGGTCAATCAAGTACAACTGGAACACCAGGTTCTAGCACAAGAACAAACTCTATAAGTTTAGAAGTAATCCAAGATATTCAAGTTTATAATACACCATTTGATGTAAAATTAGGAGACTTTCTTGGTGGTAGTGTTAACA
>JAYVBR010000458.1:0-2471 GCA_043750395.1 Bacteroidota bacterium
CGGGTCGATACCACGCAATGCATCATCCGTTTACATCGCCAAAACCTGAAGACATGCATTTATTAGAAACCAATCCGAAAGCGGTGCGCGCAAACGCCTACGACATGGTGTTGAACGGAAACGAAATTGGAGGTGGTTCTATTCGAATTCATGACAAAGCAACGCAAGCATTAATGTTCAAATATCTTGGATTTACCGAAGACGAAGCACGCAATCAGTTTGGTTTCTTGATGGATGCTTTCCAATTTGGTGCGCCACCACACGGCGGTTTGGCTTTTGGACTAGACAGATTAGTAGCCATTTTGGGCGGTCAAGAAACAATTAGAGATTTTATTGCATTCCCAAAAAATAATTCAGGTCGCGATGTAATGATAGATGCACCATCGGTTATAGATGATTCACAATTGAAAGAATTGCATATTATGTTAGCAACAAAATAATATCAAATGCTGAAATAAAAAAATAATTAAAATCCCAAATCAGAAAATTTCTAATTTGGGATTATAATTATAAAAAGATTAATTAGTTTATATTTTTCCTGATGCTTCAAGATTTCGTTCAATTTTATGGTCTGGTCTGGTCCATTTTGGTTTTTCGCCCAAGCTTTCGAAATGAGAATCATTGGCTTCGACCGTTTCTGGTTGTGCCATTTTTACAAATGGTTTTTGAGGAATAAGTCCCAATAGTTCGAACATTTTCATATCTTCATTTACATCTGGGTTTGGAGTTGTCAATAATTTATCGCCAGCAAAAATTGAATTTGCACCAGCGAAAAAACACATTGCTTGACCTTCACGGCTCATGTTCATTCTACCAGCCGAAAGTCTTACTTGAGTTTCAGGCATTACAATTCGGGTAGTTGCAACCATTCTAATCATTTCCCAAATTTCGACAGGTTTTTCATTTTCAAGAGGTGTTCCTTCAACAGCAACAAGAGCATTTATTGGAACCGATTCGGGCTGCGGATTCAAAGTTGATAAAGCAACCAACATTCCTGCTCGATCTTTTATGCTCTCGCCCATTCCAATAATTCCGCCGCTACAAACGGTAACATTGGTTTTACGAACGTTTTCAATAGTTTGCAAACGGTCTTCGAAACCACGTGTCGAAATGACTTCTTTGTAATATTCTTCGGACGAATCTAGATTGTGATTATAGGCATACAATCCAGCTTCTGCAAGTCGTTGTGCTTGGTTTTCGGTAATCATTCCGAGTGTACAACAAACTTCCATATCAAGTTTGTTGATAGTTCGAACCATTTCTAGAACTTGATCAAATTCTGAACCGTCTTTGACGTTTCGCCAAGCTGCTCCCATACAAACACGCGATGAACCTGAGGATTTTGCACGCAAAGCCTGAGCTTTTACTTGAGAAACTGACATTAAATCATTGCCAGTAATATCTGTATGATATCGGGCTGCCTGAGGACAATATCCGCAATCTTCAGGGCAACCACCAGTTTTTATTGATAACAATGTCGAAACTTGAACAACATTTGGATTATGTTTTTGTCTATGAATTGTTGCTGCTTCAAAAAGCAAATCCATCATTGGTTTGTTATAAATATCAATTATTTCTTGGGTTGTCCAATCGTGTCTAGTTAATGTCATTTTATTTAAAAAATTTGTTTTTTCAAATGTAAGTAATTTGTTTCGAAGTTACAATATAGAATTTATTTAATTGGTTTTTCTAACTTTAGATGATTGAATAATAATTAATGAAATAATTACTGCAGATGCAATTCCCTCAATTAATAGTCCAAAACAATATTCGTTTAATGAAGGGTTTTTGCCGTACAAAAATCCATAAGAAATAGTATCTAAATAAGCTTGTCCTCCCTTTAAAGTGGCATAAACGGCAAGGCTTATTACGCTTGAAACCACTCCAACAATTCCTGTTTTAAGCATTGAAATTAGATTTTCTCCTAGACTATTAATACCTGAATTTTTGTTCATTTTGTAGGTTCGGTAAATTCCGTAGAAAACAATAAATGCGTTTAAAGCACGCAAATAAGTTAGCTTTTCAAGACCAATTAGGTTTACTAATAAAAATAGAAGTGCAATTCCACTGCTTACAATTAATCCGTTGATAATTTCTTTAGATAATCTCATAAATTTATTTTTAATAGTTAAAATCTACTATCAAATTTAAGAAATTATAGTTTAACTATTACAAAATTTATTATTTTAACAGTTTTAAAAATAATTTAATTTATAAAATATTCTTAATAAATTTCAATGTAAATAGTTTATCTTTATGAATTTTAATTTTTAGTGCTTCAATATTTTCAAACTTTTGTTCTTCACGAATGAACTCTATAATTGAAACTGTGATTTTTTTGTCATACAAATCAGCATCAAAATCTAGAAAATGAACTTCAATTGTTACAGTTTTTTCATCAAATGTAGGTTTTAAACCTATATTCATAATTCCGAAAACAGTTTTATTTTCAATTGTTGACTGAACTATAT
>JAYVBR010000459.1:0-2470 GCA_043750395.1 Bacteroidota bacterium
TAGAAAATTAAAATAGTTGAAATTAAAAAAAATATTTCTGTTGATCGAGAGAAAGAAATTGAAAAAGCAAATCGCAAAATAGCGAACTATGAGAAAAAAATTGAAGATTTGAACTCTAAACTTGATTTGTCAAATACTTTGATATCGGACTTGAAATTAAATATTGAATTAATTAAAAGAAAAATAGAGGAAAAAGTTAGACTAAAAGCCGAAAAAAAAGAAGCTAGAGCAAAAAAATCAAAAAGTAGTAATGTTAATGATTATTAAGATAAAGGTTAGATTTTATAATTCTCTAAATATAAAATTAAATCAAAAAAAGCTACATGAAAAAAGTTTACTGAAATATAAATCAATAAACTTTTTTTTTGAATTTTAATTAAAAATGTTATTTCTTAATTAACTTTATTGAAATTCTTCTGTTCATTTTTTGATTTTCGGGAGTTGTATTTTCGGCAATCGGAAAACCATCACCAAATCCTTCGGTGGTTATTCTTTTATCTGCAATTCCTAATTTGACAAGTCCAGATTTTATAGATTCTGCGCGTTTTTTTGACAATTCTAAATTACTTGCTTTATTTCCAAGATTATCAGTATAAGAACCAATATTCAATTCAACTTTTGGAAAAGAAGTTAAAATTAATGATAAATTCTTTAATTGTTCTTCCGAATTGACTTTATAATCAGGTTCTCTTGCATCAAAATAAACTCTATCCATACACAACCAAAAACTTGAATCATCAAGCGATTTAGCATTATCTAAAACTAAATCCAATAAAGCTTTTTCAACTCCTTTTTCAGGAATCGTAATTATATCATCGCTTGGAAGCGTAAAATCAATAAAATCACCCAAATTAGTTATATCTTCACCTTCAATAACCTGAGGTTGTGTTTCGGTATCGGTTACAACTTCGGTTGGAATTGTGTTATCTGATTCTAAAGTTGATTTATCTTCTCCTCCTGCAACAACAAAATAACCTATTGCAGTAGCTGCAAAAAGTCCGATACCAATAAAAATTGGTTTTTTTGAACTTTTGGTAGTTACTTCTTCTGCTGAAAAATCAGTATTTACTACTTTTTTTTCTGTTGCTTTATTATTTGTTACCGTTTTATTTTTTTTAGAATTATCAACGGTTACTTCAATTTTAACAGCTTCTTCTTTTGGTTTTTCTATAATTGTCTCAACTTTTGGTTTATTTTCAAAATGAGAAACTAAATTATTTTTAGAAACCTTATTTTTTGCTAAATAACATAAAATAAGAATAGATGACATTTTTATAATTGGATTTGCAGAATCTTGTTTAATAAAGGTTTCTTTGGCAACTAATGTCGAAAAAGTATCTTGTTTTTTATCGAAAAAAATTTCTAAAAAATCTGTGCTTAGATTTGTCAGTGATGAATTGTCACCCAACATTCTTGATAAATTTAATAAAACATTTTCGTGAGTTGGCGTAATTTTTTCAACATCAGAATAAACCCTATCAATTTTTATATTATCATTTGCATTGTCTAATAAATTATTTAATACTATTTCGTTAGCCAGTTTTATGGCTCTTGAAACATTATTTTCAAATTCATTTAAATATTTACTCGATTGAATAAGAATTTCTCGAGTAATATGTTCTTGTATAGAATTAAAATTTCTAGATAACATTTGTGTGTTTTTTTGCAAATGTAAGAATTAAAATTTTTAATTAAGAATTCTAATCAAAAATCATATTAAAAGTTATTTATTTCAGAGTAAAACTTGATTTTAATACCAATTGCTCTTTGTCAAAAACGTTTACAAAATAATTTCCTTTTTCAGCTTTCGACATTTCAATACCTGATGAAACATCAAGGTTGGTGTCAACATAACTGAACTTAGCTGAGTAGCTATAATCCAAAATCATTGGACCAAACTTTTTTGATAATTTATTTCCGATTACATTATTTTTAGGATCAATAATCTGAACATAATATTCTTTCTCAACAGGAATTGTTTGTTTGTTTCCAATTGCAACAAAATTTAATCTAATAAAATTAACTTTACCAGAGTTGTCTGTAATAGATGATCCACCAGATTTAGATTTAGAAATTGTTTCGGTTTTTAAAGATGCAAAAGTAACTCTTGCGCTTTTTTTGACCATTCTATTCATATCAACAGTCAACTCTTCTAATTGATTTTTACTTTTAGTAGTGCTTTCTAAAACAACTAAAGTACTGTCTTGTTTGTTTTTTAATGCTTCGTACTTTTGAACCAATTCCATTTTATCATTTTGAAGAACAACTACTTGTTTTCTTAATCTTGCTACTTCTACCTTATATTGATTAAGTTCTTCAAGACTAGATTTAGAAACTTTTAACTCGTCTATCAAGTTTGAAATCTTTTGTTGTTGCACTAATAATTCGCTTTTTATTGATGTATTGTCATTTATAACTAACGATATTGAATCTTTTGATTTTGTTAATTTTTCAATCATTACTGCTTTCT
>JAYVBR010000460.1:0-2470 GCA_043750395.1 Bacteroidota bacterium
CAAACCTAAACCTAAAACAAAAGCTGTTTCTAAATTTCCTTTTTTATTATTTAGAGCATAACCAAAATTAATTATTCCTTTACGAACTGAATAATCGTTAAAATTAAGTAAAGATTGGCTTTCAACAAAATCTTTTTGAAAATTTAAAATAAATTCTTTTTTAAAATTATTTTTCGAATACTGGAACTCAAAACCCAATAAAAAATGATTTGTTATTTTTTTTTGAAACCTAAAATCAATTTGGTTATAATTTGGTAATACATTTGTTCGAGGTAACTCGAAAGGAATTCCATAACCGATTTGAATTTCAAAAGGTCTATCTGACCTCTGAGCATAAACAACAAAATTTACTAAGAATGAAAACAAATAAATATGTAAAAATTTCATAAAATTATTTTAAGTGTATTAATTAAAAGTAGCACAATCAATTACATAATTAAGTTCTTGCATATCGGCACTTGTTGTATTATAATTAATAGTTTTAGAAGAATTTAAATAACCACCATTAATTAAATTTTTCCTGTGGTCAAATCTTATTTCTGTAGAGGCATTAGCAACCGATCTAATTGTTAAAAGTATATTTCCGTTTGGTTGAGTTATCCTTTGGGCATCGAAATCAACATAAAAATAAGTATTAAATTTATGAGTAACATCAAGCCACCCATTTGTATTATTTGTAACCTGTAAATTACATTTTAGGGTTACTATTTTTAATAATTCAACATTTCTTATGCCAGTCTGTCCCTTGTATACATAATATGGAATGTCTTCTAGAAAACGAGTGTATTTTCCTGTAGCAGTTACACCTATGATATAACGCATATTTTTTTTATATTGCTCTTCCTTGTGATTAAATTTACAAGAATAATTACCGTTTAAATCTGTCAATACTGTTGCGACAACTTGACTCTTTGACCCCATATTTTCCCAATATTTAATTATTTTAACTTCTTGTCCAACAGCAGGACCGTTTAAAAAAGCGTCTTTAACATTACCTTTTATTTCAGTTGGAACTTCAACTTGTTCTGGATAAAACTCATCTTGTTTTAACGTTAACTCTTCTTTAATACAAGAATTGAATAAAATTAAAACACTAATGCTAAAAATTATTTTTAATGAGTTCTTCATTTTTTTTGACTTTAAATTACAAGTTTGTAAGAGTATTAATTTAAAACTTCACAACAATTTTCTTCTTTCAGAAATTTACTTTAAACTTCCAACCATTTCTTCTGGTTTTACCCAAGCATCGAAATCTTCGGCGGTAACATATCCTAATTTAACAGATTCTTCTTTTAGAGTTGTACCGTTTTTATGAGCAGTTTGAGCTATTTCGGCCGATTTATAATAACCGATTTTAGTGTTTAATGCAGTTACCAACATTAACGAATTGTCCACTAATTCTTTAATTCGAACATAATTTGGTTCAATTCCAGATGCACAATGTTCGTCAAACGACATACAAGCATCGCCTAAAAGTCTAGCAGATTGCAAAAAATTGGCAGCCATAACTGGTTTAAAAACATTCAATTCATAATGACCTTGCATACCGCCAACTGTAATTGCAACATCGTTACCCATAACTTGCGCGCAAACCATTGTTAAAGCTTCGCATTGTGTAGGATTTACTTTTCCTGGCATTATCGATGAGCCTGGTTCGTTTTCTGGAATGATTATTTCTCCAATTCCTGATCTTGGACCAGATGCCAACATTCTAATATCATTGGCAATTTTATTTAATGAAACTGCTAATTGTTTTAATGCTCCGTGACTTTCTACAATTGCATCGTGACTTGCCAAAGCTTCAAATTTATTGGGCGCAGTAATAAACGGGTGACCTGTAAATTCTGCTATATATTCGGCTACTTTTACATCATATCCTTCTGGAGTATTTAGTCCAGTTCCGACAGCTGTTCCGCCAAGAGCCACTTCTGAAAGATGCGAAAGTGTATTTTTTAAAGCTTTTATTCCATAATTTAATTGCGCAACATATCCAGAAATTTCTTGTCCTAATGTCAATGGAGTTGCATCCATAAGATGCGTTCTGCCTATTTTAACAACATTTTTGAATTCAATTGCTTTTGCATTTAATGTATCTCGCAATTTTTCAATTCCAGGAATTGTTATTTCAACAACCGATTTATAAGCTGCAATATGCATTCCAGTCGGAAAAGTATCGTTCGATGATTGCGATTTATTTACATCATCATTGGCTTTAACAACTTGTTCGCCTTCGCCGATTTTGAAACCTGCCAAAACTTGCGCACGATTGGCAACAACTTCGTTCACATTCATATTACTCTGAGTTCCAGAACCAGTTTGCCAAATTACTAAAGGAAATTGGTCATCAAGTTTGCCTTCAAGAATTTCTTGGCAAACTTGAGCAATTGCATCTCTTTTTTCGATTGATAAAACTCCCAAATCACAATTTGCGTAAGCTGCTGCTTTTTTTAAGTAAGCAAAACCTTCGATT
>JAYVBR010000461.1:0-2468 GCA_043750395.1 Bacteroidota bacterium
AACCTATTTGGGTTGGTACATTTTTATCAACTACATTACCAGTTCCTAATGCCCCATCAACATTGTATCCCCAAGCCCATAATGTTCCGTTAGTTTTAATACCTAAACTATGTGCGTGTCCTGTTGCAATTTTCTGCCAATTTACACCAATTTGGGTTGGAATTAATAAATTTGTATTTTGTCCGTTACCAAGTTGACCATTGCCATTTTTACCCCAAGCCCATAATGTCCCATCAGTTTTTATAGCTAAAGTATGAAAACCTCCTACTGCAATTGATTGCCAATTATTTGCAGTTCCTATTTGTGTTGGAATATTTTTGCCTATTAAAGTTCCGTCACCTAATTGACCATTTCCATTACAACCCCAAGCCCATAAAGTTCCATTATTTTTTATAGCAACTGTATGAGATCCACCTTTTGATACTTTAGACCAGTCGTTGCCTCCAATTTGTGTTGGAACGTACTTTGTTACTGTAGTACCATCACCAATTTGACCACAATTATTACTTCCAAATATCCATAACGTTCCGTTAGTTTTAAATGCAATAGTGTTATCATTTCCACTTGTTACCGATTGCCAACATTGTGAATTTATACTGTTGGAAATAAGTAATGTTCCACAAATAATTAGTAATTTTTTTTTCATTTTTTTTTATCTTTTTTGCTTGTTATACTCTTCGTTCTCTTTTTTTTTAACTATCAGTTAACGTCTCGTGGCTTGGCGTCAGTTGGGGATTTGGTTAGCCAAATGTATAAATTTAAGACCGAACTTCCAAGTACAAAACAAACTTTAAAGTTTGCCTAAAACCCCAATTGCGCCAAACCGCTGTTGTGCGATCGCCATTTTATTTATTTTTGTTTTCAATTTTCGTTATTAAATTCATATTTGATTCTGCAATTTTTTCTAATTTATCTTCTCCAACGTAAAATTTTAGGTTTGGTTGATTCTCTATTTCAGTTTCCAAATCTTGTAAATAATATTGACCAGAAACTTCTACGCCAATAATTGCAAGTTGAAATGGAAATTCGGTATATAGTTTTTCCATTAGATTTTTTAAGAAACTAATTAATATTTCTGGATTTTTGGAATTCGTTCCAGTTATTTCAAATTCATCACCGAATATTTTCTGAATTGCACTTTCACTAAAACATAAGTCAAACCAAATAAATCCAGTTTCTATTGGGCTTTCTTCTCTTATGTTAAATGTTGTAAATGGTATTTTATAGTTTTCAATGTTCAATATTCCATTTTGAATATAACTATACTTATCTATTTCGTTATATTCTTTGTCAAATGGTCCTTTTACATTTTTAAGTTTCCACAAGAAATCAAAATACTTTTTTACAGGTTTAGTTTCAGCACTCTTACAAACTTGAATTGCAAGTTCTAAATAGCATCCATTACTTAATTTTTTGTCCGTAATTAATTCTTTATCAGTCATTTTCTACGTTTTCGTATATGGTGTCGCACAACGTCTCGTGGCTTGGCGTCAGTTGGGGATTTGGTTAACCAAATGTATAAATTAAAGACCGAACTTGCAAGTACAAAACCAACTTTAAAGTTTGCCTAAAACCCCAATTGCGCCAAACCGCTGTTGTGCGATGTATTTATTTGTTTTTTGATAATCTCTTATGGGCTAATTGCATTGCTTTTTCAGGTATTTCGTATAATGTATCAAATACATTTTCTATTATTTCTATTGCTAAACTTAATTCCTCTTTTGATGGCATAGATAACTCGTGAATTGAATTATTTCCTAAAAATCTATGTTCGTGTAAAATATCTGTATTTTGCTTTGTTAATTTTCCTTGTTGTGATAAACCGTTTATTTTTCCCTGCAAATTATCTGATTTTTTAGTTTCTTTTGTTCCATCTGCTTTAGTATATTCTATTATACCATCCAATATACCATTTTCAATACACAATCCTTCAACTAATGCTCTAGTTCCTGCACCACATAATGTTAAACAATCTGAGTTGTAGCAATCAATTGTTTCTCTGTAAATTCTTGTCAAATTTGGTGGAACATTATAAAAATTTTTGATATTCCAAGTCTCATTATTTCTTTTAGGATAAATTTTTTCAATTATGTATGGTCCATCGTGATAATCAACATCTTCGGAATTTGAATTTTCTGATCTGAATGAAATACTTTCGCAACCTAAACATTGAATAATTTCATAATCACTTTCCCAATGATAAACATCATCATATCCCATATCTTCTGAACCTACTTGGTTCAAGGAAGTTAAAACTTTATGTTTTGTTCTGTTTTTACAAGTTTGGCATAATACCTTTAGTTGTTTATCTTTAGTCGCACCAATTGTTGTTTTTAGCATAGTTTCTTGTTTTTTTGGGAATATATCGCACAACGTCTCGTGGCTTGGCGTCAGTTGGGGATTTGGTTAGCCAAATGTATAGATTAAAGACCGAACTTCCAAGTACAAAACCGACTTTAAAGTTTGCC
>JAYVBR010000462.1:0-5750 GCA_043750395.1 Bacteroidota bacterium
TTGTACAAATTGTACATTGTTGGCAAAACCAATCTCTCTTCAGGATTTTTTGTTAAAAGCGATTCGTGTTTATAGGTCGCCAACTTATATTCCTTAAATTTTTCTTTATAAATTACACCTAATTGATAGTAGGCATAATTTCTATCTTTTATCAAAACATCAATTTCTGATTGTTTTTTTGGCAATTTTGTAATGTATGTTTTCGAATCGTATTTAGAATCTATTGCTTTAGATTTTGAAATTTCATTGTTTTTTTCTGTTTCATCGATTGCATCGTTTTCGGGTTCGATATTATTTGATGTCGATGCCAAAGCTGAATTTCGCCAATTTTCTTTTAACTTTCGATCTCCCCAATTTTTTCTGAATTCAACTCTTCCAAATGCAACTGTTGTTGGATTATAAAAATAAAAATTGCTTTTGCCAGAAAAATTATTTTCGGAAACATCAGGTCTTGGTGGAACAGCACCTTTTTTAGAATTTGCAGCAGAATTATCTATTGCTGAATCTTGGCCTGTGTTGTTAATTTTTAAATTTTCGGCTTTAATTTTTGCTTTATCATCAAGAATTTTTTGCTTGGCTTCGTCTGATTTTATTTTAGAAATATAATCATCATAGAACTTAGATTTCTCTGAATCAGACATTGATAAAACGCTCAAAATACTGTCATTAGTAACTGCAATTCCCTCATATTTAATTACTTCATCGAGATTTTCTCTTTTCTTTTTAATGAAATTAAACTCTTTGGTTCGAGGTGTTAATTTTGTCATTGTACTGTCATAATATTTTCCTGCTGAGACATATTTTGCACCATAAAAATAAATGTCGGCAATGTTTCTATAGTTCGATGCGTCAAGATAATTGTCTTGCGATTTACATCTTAACGATTTAATATAATATTTTTTAGCTTGTTTTGGATTTTTAGCTTTATCATAAGTCAATCCTAATTGATGGTTCAAAATATCAAGATAAGGGCGGTTTTCGCGATCCAGCAACAATTTATTGTATTTTTCTAAAAACAAAATCGTATCGCCTTTAGCAAAATCGAACTGCATTGCTTGACGTGTTTGTGCCTGAGTTGTATAAATGCGTGGCGATTTTCGATTCATATCAATAATTTCTTGATAGGTCGAAAAAGCACTTTCTTTCTGATTTAATTGCTCATAAAGTTGTCCTTTTATAAAACGGTATCTGGCTTTTTCTTCATCAATTTTTGTGTATTTAACTGCTTTCGAAAGTCTAGAAATTGCACTGTCTTTTTGTTCGGTTTTAATAAAAGCTTGCGCTAAAATTGCATTAGCGTCAGCAAAAGTTTGATTTTTTAATTTAATTTCACCCAACAATTCAGATAAATTTACCAAAGCTAAATTGTCATTATCCAGACGCATATTGGTTTTTTCAACCCAAATTCTAGCATCATAAATCTTGTCTGATTTTGGATATTTGTATAAAATATAATTAAAAGCTTCTAAAGCTGGAATAAATCTTTGGTCGTGGTATCTGGCTTCGCCAAGCATTAAATAAGCTTCGTCGATTTGAGAATTTTTTTCGGAACCATCAATATTCATCGAACGACGCTGTATTGCTTTTGTTGCTTTTAATTCTGCTTTTTCAAAATCGGCATTTTTAGTTACTTCGGTTTGTTTGATATCCATTGCTGGTTGTTGTCTTTCGACTGGCAAAACTTCCCAGAAATTGTCAACATATTGAGAATTAATGGTTGCTAAACCTTTGTCAAATGCAACGCCACCGTTGTACAAAACATTGTATTTGGTGTTTAAAGCTTGAAAATTTCTGGTTGCAAAATTGTCTTTTTTGGTAGAACAAGCCAAAATTAAAATCAGAAATCCTAGAGAGTATATGTATTTATTATTGTAATTTTTCAATGTAAAACGTTTTATATTTTAACTCCGAAAAGTCAATTTTATTGTATTGACTGGTAAAAATACGTTTATTTTTAGATATTGAAAAATTTAAAAGCTGTTTTTGAAGTTTTATAATAATTAAATAGCAAAAAATGCTTCGAGTTCTTGCAAAGTTTCAGGGCTGGTTTGAATATCTTTAACAATTTGTCCTTTATTTAAGGCAACAATTCTGTCACATACTTCGACTGTGTGCAATAGATCGTGACTAGAAACCAAAACCGTAACGTTAGGATTATCGGCTAATTCTTTGATGATTTTTTTAAGACGATTGACCGTTGTTGGATCAAGATTGGCAAATGGTTCGTCGAGAATAACGACTTCTGGATTGCCGATAAGTGTGGCAACAATTCCAACTTTTTTCATATTTCCTTTAGATAAATCGCGCAAATATTTTTTGCCATTCAAGATTTCTCCATTAAAAAAATCTTGGTGTTTTTCTAGTAAAGCATCAACATCGGCCTTATTTTGGTTGCGCAAATCGCCAATAAAATAAAAGTATTCTTCGGGCGTTAAATAGCCAATCAAAAAAGTTTCGTCTAGAAAAGCTGCTGTAAAAGGTTTCCAGTTTTCTGAAGTATTTACTTGAATATTTTTGTTTAAAATATGACCTGTAGAATGCTGAATTAAATCTAAAAGCAAACTAAAAAAAGTTGTTTTTCCTGCACCATTATTGCCAACCAATCCAAAACTTTCGCCTTTTTTTATTTCAAGATTATCAATTTTTAGAACTGTAACATTGTTATTATATGTTTTTGAAAGATTATTTACTTGTATCATTTTTTGAAAAAATTATTTATTATTTAATTAATTGTAAATTGTTAGAAAAACTATAAATTACCATCTAACTAACTTGTTTATAAGCTAATAGTGTTTTATATTTCTCGGTTTTATAAACTTTTTCTATCAACGAAAATGCTTTTTCTTTGAATGCAAATCCTATTAATCCGAAACTTGCAACTAATAGCAAACCAATATTTTCGTTAAATGCAATCGATCCTAAAAAGAAAATCAGCATTGGCAAACCCATTTGCGGAATAGATATTAAAATGGTTTTGATATTGAATGCTTTTTTGTCGCCAAAAGCGCCTTTGGTTGAACTTAAATCGATTGGTGTTTTGGTATAAGCACCGCCCAATAAAACCAAATGAGAATTGATACCAATGTTGTAAATTGCACCAACAACAATCATTAAATAAATTTTTACACCGAAATATAAATAAAACGCTGCAATAATTGTTGTAATAATTGTGGCAATAACCATAAGCCACCATTTTGACGATAAATAACCTTTGTATGGAATGTTTTGGGTCATCATTAACGGATAAAATGCGCTGTCCCAACTTGGAACAAACTGCCCAAATGTGATTAAAAAACCGCCTGAAACAAAAATTCCTGCAAACAAGTGCATCACAGAATTGTCATAAGTCTTGATTCCTGAATTAAAGATTAGTAATCCATAAAACAGAAACATTAGGCTTAATAATGCCGTAGTTCGAGAACGTTTGTTTCTTTTAATGAGTTTTATATCATTTTTTAAAAATGTTCCTAAAGTGCCATATTGATTGAGCCAAGTCAAGTTTTCGGTTTTGGCAAGGTTGTTAATTTTAGATAAACCTGCGTCTAAATAAAGATTGTTTTTAAAATATTTGAATGTAAAATAATATAATGAAATTAGAGCCAAAATCGGAATTATAAATAACCATTTAGTATTGAACAATCCTTGATAAAACAAAGAAGTATAAATGGTTACATCAAAATAATTGTAATATTGGCTGAATGCAAATGCGGTCAAAACGCCAAAAAACAACAAAAAAAGATTATCTTTGTTATTCAAAACAATATTTAAAAAATTATTGATAAGTATTAACGAAACCATTCCCAAAAACCAAATTAAAACTGCAAAAACGCTGTAACCTTCATATAATAAAACAGCTGTAAATGGTATAAAAAAGAAAAAATGTACCAAATTAAAAAAAGATAATATTGTTTTGCCAATAGAAAAATTTACAACAATTTTTCGTTTTATTGGTAAAATTAATAATGGTCTAATATTGACCACCGGAATTTTCTGAAAAACTTGTCTTAACACCAAATCGAAAATGAAATAATAAATTAAATATTTATTGACAACAATTAGTGGATCTACATTTAGTTTTTCGTTTAAGATATAAAAAACCGAAATTCCTAATACTAAAAATAATGAAGCATAACTAATTGCACCCAAAATCATTAAAAGTTTTAGCACCAAGTTTACCGAAAAAGATGAAGAACGACTGAATTGTTTCCACTCTAAATAAAGAAATTTTCTAAACATAATGATTTTTTATTTGATACAGATTTCAAAGATTTTTCAAAGTTATTTTTCAAAAAAAATAAGAATTTGCTTTAAAAATAAAAACTTTTCTAGATTAGATGATGAAATTACTAAAATGTTACAAATTTTTTGAAATTTATTAAAATGATAAGAATGTTTAATTTTGTGTTTCTTACTTTTGTAAAAAATATATCTAAATGTCAGCATTCTATAAATTAAATATCAAAGAAGTAAAACGCGAAACGCAAGAAGCTGTTTCGATTGTTTTTAATGTTCCAGCCGAATTAAAAACCAATTATAAATATGTTGCAGGACAATATTTGAATCTGAAATTAACACTCGATGGTCAAGAAATTCGTCGTGCTTATTCAATATGTTCATCGCCAGAAAGCGATGAATTGCGCATTGCTGTAAAAGCTGTTAAAAATGGTGTTTTCTCTCAATTCGCAAATAAGCAATTAAAAGTTGGCGATACCATTGAAGTTGGAACACCAGAAGGAAATTTCACATTCGAACCTAAAGAAGATAAGCAAAAAAACTATGCAGGTTTTGTTGCTGGTAGCGGCATTACGCCAGTTTTGTCTATCATAAAATCAATGATGGTTACTGAACCAAAAAGCACTTTTGTGTTGGTTTATGGCAATAAATCGCCAGAAGAAACAATTTTTTACAACGATTTGCACGAATTAATGCTTAATAATGTTGGCAGATTTTTCGTACATTATGTGTATAGCCAATCGAAACTCGATGGCGATAATTTTGGTCGAATTGACAAATCGATTGTGAATATGGTTTTGAACACCAAACACAAAGAAAAAGAATTTGATAAATTTTATTTGTGTGGACCAGAAACAATGATCAACTCGGTTTCGACGGTTTTAAAAGAAAATAATGTTGCCGAAAAAAACATAAAATTCGAATTATTTACCACAACATCAACCGAAAAAGTAATTGCCGTTGATGGAAATGGTCACACGAAAGTAAAAATGTTGGTCGACGGCGATTCGTTCGAATTCGAAATGTCTCAAAAACAAACTATTCTCGAAGCAACTCTAAAACAAGGAATAGATGCGCCTTATTCTTGCCAAGGCGGAATTTGCAGCAGTTGCTTGTGCCGAATTACCGAAGGATCTGCCGAAATGAAGAAAAATTCAATCCTTACAGATTCAGAAATTGCCGAAGGTTTAGTCTTGAGTTGTCAAGCTGTACCAACTTCGAGTACCATTTTTGTTGATTATGATGATGTTTAATTTTTAGACTTTAGATTAATTAATCTGAATTATTAATTATGGTTTTATGAAGCTAAGTTCTTTTTTCTTATTGTTGTTTTTAATTTGTTCGACACTTTGCATAGTTGGCTTTATGATCGATAGTGAAACTTTGTTCTTAGTTGCTAAAACAATGATTTTTCCAATCATAATTTTCTATTATTTTGATTTAGCAAAACAAGAAAATTATCTATTTGTGGTGTCACTTTTTTTGTTTTATTTAGCTGATGTTTTAATTATTTTGGA
>JAYVBR010000463.1:0-2465 GCA_043750395.1 Bacteroidota bacterium
TCTTCGGGAGTCATTTTCATTTTTATACAACAAGTTGCAATTACAAAATTCATATTTCCAGAAGGGGTAGAACCAGGATTAAAATCGGTTGCAATTGCAATTGGCATTCCTGCATCAATAATTTTTCGAGCAGGTGTATATGGAATGCTCAAAAAATAGGAACAACTTGGCAAAGCAACTGGCATTGTTTCCGAATGTTTAAGTATTTGCAAATCATACTCAGTTAAAACCTCTAAATGGTCAACTGTTAAAGCATTATTTTTTATTCCGACTTCGACTCCACCAATCGAATTGAATTGATTGACATGAATTTTAGGAATTAATCCATTTTTTATTCCTGCTTTTAATATGCTATCGGTTTCTTCGACCGAAAAATAACCAGTTTCACAAAAAACATCTATAAAATCTGCCAATTTTTCTGAGGCAATTTTAGGAATCATTTTATTGACTATCAAATCAATATATCCAGAATGATTGTTATTGAATTCTGGTGGAAATGCGTGTGCGCCTAGAAAAGTTGCTTTGATTTTTATGCCATAATTTTCGGATAATTTTTTAATTACTCGAAGCATTTTCAATTCAGAATCTAATGTTAATCCATAACCCGATTTAATTTCAACAGCTCCGGTTCCTAATTTCATTACATCTTCGAGACGACTTTTAGATTGATTATACAAATCGTTTTCTGAGGTTTCTTGCAATATTTTTGCAGAATTTAAAATTCCACCGCCACGAATTGCAATTTCTTCATAACTTAAACCATTTATTCTATCAACAAATTCTTGAGTTCGATTTCCTGCATAAACTATGTGTGTGTGGCTGTCGCAGTAAGATTGCAAAACCGTTTTCCCAGAGGCATCGATTATTAAATCAAAGGTTCTATTTGGACAATTATTCATTGTTCCAAATTCAATAATTTTATCGTCAAGTATTATTAGGTAGGCATTTTTAATTGATGGTAATATAGACATTTCTTGACCAGAAACTTTCAAAATAGAGGCATCTCTAACTTGTAATAATTCGTATATGTTAATAATGATAGTTTTCATTGAATATATTTTGGTAAATATAAGAATTCATAATTATTTTATATTCTAAATTCAAAAATTTGGAAAGTATCAATTTTAGGACATAAAAAATACTTTTAATCGATAAAATATGATTTTAATCGATTATTTTAAATTATTTCGTTCTTAAACAATTTCAAATTTGAGATTAATAAGTTCTCGTAATACTTTTGTAGTGTTAAAATGAAAGAGATTAAATTAATATTCAATTTCAAAATAACCAATGATGAAAGAGAAATTTAATTATTTAATTATAACCGTTATGAAATACAAAACTAATAATTTATTGATTTATAATATTGCAGTAGTCTTCTTTGTTTCAATTTTAATTTTATCGACTATTTCTTTTGTTTATGTTTTAATGAATTAAAAAATATTAATGAATTATTGAAAAACCTACTTCAATTTTAAAAAATTATCTTTTTTGTCCCATCAAAAAAATATAAATAACCTACATTAAGAAATTAAATTCGAACAAGTTGCCTTTTTTGTCCCAACAAAAAATAATTAAATTAGTGATCAATTAAATTTCCCCAAATTAAAAACTGTCAAACCTACTTTGACAGTTTTTTTATTTCATATAAATATGTAAATTTACATTTGAAATAAAATAAAAATTTTGAGAAAAATAAAATACAAAGCTGTTCGAAAAGTTTCTCCGTGGAATTTAGAATATACAGGCGTTAATAAAGAGATAATTACAGATATTCAGCTTTTCGTTTATGATGATTTAACGCTGACCGAATGTTCTGATCAAAAATGTTCAACAATTTTTGCCGATATAGATTTGAATAAAATTAATTGGTTAAATGTTCACGGTTTAAATAAAATTGAACCAATTCAAGAAATTGGAAATTATTTTAAAATTGATAATTTTATATTAAGTGATATTTTAAATACAACCAAACGAACAAAGGTTGAAGAATATAACGATGTTTTATTTTTTAGTATTAAGTCATTATTACCAAATGAAAAATCTGAATTAATTACTACCGAACAAATTAGTTTTTTATTAAAACGCAATGTTTTGGTTTCGTTTCAAGAAAAGAAAAGTGATTTTTTTAAGCACATTCGAGAAAGATTAAGATCTCATTCAGGAATTGTTCGTGAAAAGAAAGCTGATTATTTATTGTTTATTTTGCTGGATTCAATTATAGAAAATTTTTATATAACATTAGAATTCGAAGAAAATAAACTTGAAGAGTTAGTAAATTTATCAAAAATATCAACAGATGATTCTGTGTTATTAAAAATAGAAAATTATAGAGACAATTTTAATTTTCTTAAAAGGTCTATTATTCCGTTACGAGATTCTTTATACACAATTAAATCAACCAAAGAGGACAATGTTTTTAATTCAATCGAAACAGAAAATTACAGTTTTTTTGACAGATTACA
>JAYVBR010000464.1:0-5745 GCA_043750395.1 Bacteroidota bacterium
TTGGCATTCTTGTTGAACCACCAACCAATATAACTTCGTCAATATCAGATGTAGATAAACCTGCATCTTTCAATGCTTTAGCAACTGGTTCCATAGAACGTTTTACTAAAGTATCAGACAATTGTTCGAATTTTGCTCTTGATAATTTTTTAACTAAGTGTTTTGGTCCAGAAGCCGTAGCAGTGACGTATGGCAAGTTGATTTCTGTTTCAGCAGAACTTGACAATTCGATTTTTGCTTTTTCAGCCGCTTCTTTAATACGTTGTAATGACATTGGATCCAATCGCAAATCGATTCCTTCTTCTGCTTTAAACTCATCTGCCAACCAGTCAATGATTGTTTGGTCAAAATCGTCTCCACCTAAGTGTGTATCTCCGTTTGTAGACAATACTTCAAAAACTCCGTCTCCTAATTCAAGGATAGAAATATCAAAAGTACCACCACCTAAATCGTAAACTGCAATTTTTTGGTCAACTCCTTTTTTATCTAATCCGTAAGCTAATGCAGCAGCAGTAGGTTCATTGATGATTCTCATTACTTTCAAACCAGCAATTTCTCCAGCTTCTTTAGTTGCTTGACGTTGTGCATCGTTAAAATATGCAGGAACAGTAATAACCGCTTCTGTAACCGTTTGACCAAGATAGTCTTCGGCAGTTTTTTTCATTTTTTGAAGTGTCATAGCTGACAATTCTTGTGCAGAATACAAACGACCATCAATATCAACACGTGGCGTATTGTTGTCACCTTTTACTACTTTATAAGGAACTCTTTTTGCTTCTTCTGTAGTTTCAGCGAAAGATTGTCCCATAAAACGTTTAATAGACGCAACCGTTTTAGTAGGGTTTGTAACTGCTTGTCTTTTAGCAGGATCACCTACTTTAATTTCTCCACCTTCTACAAATGCAATGATAGATGGTGTTGTTCTTTTACCTTCAGCATTAGGAATAACTACTGCTTCTTGCCCTTCCATTACAGATACGCAAGAGTTTGTAGTACCTAAATCAATTCCGATGATTTTTCCCATTTTGTTTATTATTTAATTATTTTGATTTTAAAAATTTTATAACTTAAATCACATATGACAAGATTTGTGCCAAAGGATTATTGGTTATAAATTGTCAGTTTTCAGGGTTTTAGGGCGAAATCGATATGACAAGTTGGCGGATTTGAAGCTATTTCCTGCTTTCATTCCAAATTTTGGGTTTTGAAATCTGTTTTTTCTACGTCAAAAAACGAACTTCCTTTGGTCGTTGTTTTTTGTCAAGAAAAAATCAGTTTCAAAACCCAAAGATTTTCCCTTTAATCAGGGCTAGTGCAGTTGCAGTTTAAGAAATCTGCAATAATTATAAAAAATCAATTTTTTCTGAATATTAATGTTTATTCACAATCATTATATTCATATTGAGGTCTTGCGCCCATTGGTCTTACAAAAAAAGTTCCTTTGTTAGATAATTCCATTGTAAAATATTGATCAAAATCATCTGTAATTTCATTTACATAAAATTTAATTTGGCGGATTTTTATCTTCTTCGATTGTATTTCAATTTCTCCAATATCATAAATTTTAAAAACAAATGGACCTTCAAAGTCCCAATAAGTAAATTCCTTTTTTTCGAAATCTAAGTAAGATTTATTTTTAATGTCGCAAAATTTCTTTTGGGTTTCAATAAAATTCTCAATGTCTTGTTTGGTATCAAATGCAATAAACTGTCTTTTTGGGTCGCTGTAAATATTATCCTCAATATAATCATAAGACAATCCAACCAATTTTTTCTTTTCGTTGGTTATGGAAAAATAAAAATTATAAATCAATTTCCCTCTTACATCCATTGCAAGTGCTCGATAATTGCATTTTTCTTCAAGTATTTCGTGTGATTTAAAAACTGTATCAGAAAGATTTACATAATCATTATTAAAATCTTTTAGTTTAAATTTATTTTCATATTTTTCATAAAAAAAACCTGTTTTCTCAAATTGAGTATCACCTAAATATTCTGGAAATTTATCCGAAGAAACATTTTCGGAAATTTTATTACTAAACCATTCTATATAATCCATTTCGTTTCTAAAAAGAATTAATGGATAAGGACCTTCATAAACTTGCTCAACGAAACCATCTTTTTGGTCAATAAATCGATTAATATTTTCTTCTTTATTGCTGTTGTACGCTTTTATGAAATCTTGAAAAAAAGAAATCAATTCTGTTTCCGAAACTTCTTCTGAAATTGCAATTGCATTTTCATTATTTTTTTCTTTAGGGATTATTTTTATTGGTTTTAGGTCTAAAGAAGTACTTTTAAAATAGAAAAAACAAGTAATTATTATACCTAAAATTAAACCAAAAGCCATTAAAGACTTTAATATTTTATTTTTTTTCATAATTTTTTTTTTCAAATATAATAATGCAATGTGGAAATGGCATTTTATGTTTATATTTTTTTATTTGTGCTAATTAACTAAAAAATGTAATCAAAGCTCAGATAATTTTAATTTAAGAAACCTTCTGCTAAAATAAAAAATCAAACCATTTACAAATGCGAAACAATAAAAACCCCATTTAACCTGGCTTATTTCTTTAAACTGCTTTTCGATTAAAATACAAATAATGGCAATCATTAACAAAATCAGAATCCATTTAGAAAATCTTGCGACAAGGTTTATTTTTTTTGTAAACACAAAAACCAGATTCAAAAAAGTCAAAATCACAATTAATGCAAAACAAGCATTTGTAGTTCCAAAAAATATTTCATTATAATCGTTTTGCGCAATACTTGATTTTAACCCATTTAATTGACATTCAAAACCACAAGTAAAAATCATCCAAGACATTGCACCAATTTCATAAGCATTTTGAGAATCGCCATCATCGATAAAATCTTCAATAGGACTTAAAAATGATTTTTCAGATTTTTCATTATCTACTTCTTTATTCATACCACGATCATTGCAACTGTCATAAAACGGACATATTAATAACATAAAACCTAAAACACATAAAAATCGGAGGGAAATAATTGTTTTCATATTTTTTTCAATAAAACTAACAAATATCATTCCTAAAAATTTTAATTTTTTAATTTTTTTAAATACATAATTGTTTAATTTCTCAGATATTTAATTTTTGCAAAAATTCGAAATATTTGTCATTTTAAAGTTAATTGTTTATTATTGCATTTAAGCGATAAAATTCTTATAAAATTGTTCTCTAAACTCGAAATTAATTTCTCTCAATGCTATTTAATTCAATAAACTTTGCTATGTTTTTGCCAATAGTCTTTATTTTCTATTGGTTTGTTTGCAATAAAAATTTAAAAATTCAAAATTTACTTTTGTTAATTTCGAGCTATTTTTTTTATGCTTGCTGGGATTATAGATTTTTGTTTCTACTTATATTTTCAACCTTTTTGGATTATTATACAGGTTTAAAAATGTCAAATTCTTTAAATCTTAAATCTAAAAAATTTTGGTTTTGGTTAAGCATATCAATAAACATTGGCTTTTTAGGTGTTTTTAAATATTTTAATTTTTTTGCTGAATCATTTTCAGCCTTAATTTCAAATGTTGGATTTCAGGTAAATCCGTTAACATTAAAAATTATTTTGCCAGTTGGAATTTCATTTTATACATTTCACGGATTATCTTATGTCATAGACATATATAAAGATAGAATCAAGGCCGAAAAGAATTTTATTGATTACTCAGTTTTTGTCAGTTTCTTCCCATTGTTAGTTGCTGGACCAATTGAAAGAGCCACACATTTATTGCCACAAATTAAAATAAAAAGAGTTTTTAATTACGAAATTGCAAAAGATGGTCTGAGACAAATTTTATGGGGATTATTCAAAAAAATTGTAATTGCCGATCAATGCGCACAATTTGCAAATTCAATTTTTAATAATTCAGATTCTCAAAATGGTGTTACCTTATTAATAGGTGCAGTATTTTTTGCTTTTCAAATTTATGGAGATTTTTCAGGTTATTCAGATATAGCAATTGGTACAGCTAGACTTTTTGGAATTGATTTATTAAGAAATTTTGCTTTTCCTTACTTTTCAAGAGATATTGCTGAGTTTTGGCGGCGTTGGCACATTTCGCTTTCGACTTGGTTCAGAGATTATTTATACATTCCACTAGGCGGCAGTCAGGGTAATTTATGGATAAAAATCAGAAATATATTTATTATTTTTTTGGTAAGTGGTTTTTGGCACGGTGCCAATTGGACTTATATTATTTGGGGTTTGTTAAATGCAATTTTTATTTTGCCATCAATTATTTTTAAAACAAACAGAAACAATTTAGAAATTGTTGCCAAAGGAAAGTACTTGCCATCAATAACCGAATTGTTTTCTATGTTATTAACTTTCGGATTAACAGTTATTGCTTGGATCTTCTTTAGATCAGAAAGTTTGAATCAAGCTTGGAAAATTATTTCAAAAATATTTTCATTTGATATTTTATATTATCCAAAATTTCAAGACCAAAATTTGATAAATCCGTTAATTATATTGTTAATATTTTTTATTGTAATAGAATGGTTTGGCAGAGAACAACAATTTGCAATAGCGAAATTAGAATTAAAAATACCCAAAACATTTAGATGGATATTTTATTATTTAATCATATTTGCAATTTTTTATTTTGGTGGATCTAATCAAGAATTTATTTATTTTCAATTTTAAAATATGAAAAAATTCATAATACGGTTTTTTATATTTGTGTTAATACTTTTAATATTTTCATACTTTTTCGATGTTTTAATATCTAATAATTTAAAAAAATCTAATTCATTTGCTCATAAAGAATATTCGTCTTGGAACACAATTTTTGATGGAAAAATAAATTCAGATGTTTTGATTTATGGAAGTTCAAGAGCTTGGGTTCAAATTGATCCTGCAATGATTACTAAAAATTTCAATTTATCTTGTTATAATTTAGGAATTAATGGGCATAACTTTTGGCTTCAAAATCTGAGACACGAATATGTTTTAGAAAAAAACAAACAACCAAAATTTATTATTCATTCTTTAGATATTTTCACATTAGCCAAAATTCCTGATTTAGTAAATTCAGAACAGTTTTTGCCCTATATGTTTTTTAACAATAAAATAAAAAAAGCAACAATAAGTTACAAAGGTTATAAAACTATTGATTATTACATTCCATTAATTAGATATTTTGGGAACCACAAAAGCATTGCCGAATCATTAAAAATGAGCCAAAATTCAATTAATAAAATAGAAAGAGTTAATGGTTATCAAGGGCAAGATAGAAAATGGAATAATGACTTAGAAAATGCAAAAAAAAGCAACCCTAGATTCGCAATCCCATTTGATGAAGGCACTTTAGAAATATTCGATAAATTTATATTAGATTGTAAAATGAAAAATATTAAGTTAATATTTGTTTACACACCCGAATATATCGAAGGTCAAGAATTTGTAACTAACAGAAAATTTATTTTAGATACATACTCAAAAATTAGCAAGAAATATAAAATTCCATTTTTTGATTACTCAAATGACAGTTTATCGTTCGATAAAAAGTATTTTTACAACGCTTTACACTTAAATAAAAAGGGTTCCGAAATTTTTACCAAAAAATTTGTTGCAACTCTAGAAAAAGAAAAAATATTTAAACAATAAAGTTTGTAACTATTCAGCTATAATTCAAAAAAACATAGTTATTAACAATTTTTGATTGTGATTTAGAAAAAACATAGGTTTTATGAACAGTTGTTGATTATTA
>JAYVBR010000465.1:0-5743 GCA_043750395.1 Bacteroidota bacterium
GCCGAAGGTAAATTTTGGGATTCTGTTATTTATTCATTATTGAAAAGAAATAGATTGAAATAAAACAAAAATATGAGCGAATTTGAAAAACAATTTAAAGAATTAAAAGGCTTTTTAGAATTTGAAGATTACAACATTGTAACTAAAAGAATTATAGATTTAACGCTTGATACCGAAAAAATTGAATGTTATAAATCGACCAATATATTTTTAGATTGGTTAGATAACAATGAAAATAACTCTTCCAAAAAAGAAAAATTCGAAACAATTTTAACTGATTTGTATTCGATTTTGTCTAAAAAACCAATTTCCGAAAAACAAACTTTGGTCGTTGCCAACGAAATTTATAAAACTTATGGTGCCAATAGTTTTGCACTTGGGCCAATAAATTTAGAATTAAAACAAGGCGAAATTCTTGGTTTAGTGGGCGAAAACGGCAATGGCAAGACTACTTTATTACGACTTTTGTGTGGAGAATTATTTGCATCAGCAGGAAAATTAAATTTTTTATTTAACAATAAAGACCAATACGATTTGCGAACCAAATTGGTATATATTCCCCAAAGAACCGATACTTGGTATGGTTCAATGTTCGAAAATTTGCAATTTACAGCAAGCGAATATGGCTATAAACCCGAAGAAAACGAACTCGTTGTCGAATTAATAATCGCCCGTTTAGGATTGCGAAAATTTAGAAATCATGCTTGGAAAAGTTTGTCTTCTGGTTACAAAATGCGGTTCGAATTGGCCAGAATGTTGCTTAGAAAACCGCAAATTTTATTGATCGACGAACCATTAGCCAATCTTGATATTCTGGCGCAACAAACTATTCTTGAAGATTTTAAATCAATTGCAAAGTCGCCTTTTAGACCAATTGCAATTGTGTTGAGTTCGCAACAATTATATGAAGTCGAAAAAGCGTCTGATCAAGTTATTTTCTTGAAAAATGGTGTTCAAAAAAACTTATACAACTCTGAAAATGACATACTTGATAACGAAATTGTTGCTGTAAAAAATCTAATAATCGAATTCGAAAGTACTTTATCGCAAAGTGAATTAGGAATTATATTTTCTGAATATAAAATGATTTCAATGCAATATAATGGTGGTAATTACATTGTCACTTTTCCAGAAAATATTTCAATTCACGATTTTATGTCGATAATTGTTCACAACAAAATTCAATTGCAATATTTTAGAAATATTTCTAACTCAACTCGTCGATTTTTCGTTTCTTAAAACTACAAAAAATGCTAAAAAATATTCAAAAATATTTGTTGTTAAATTATCCAATGCTTTGGAATACTAAAATTGTTCCTTTGTCAATTTTGCTAATTTTGCTCAATTTATTTTTTTTCGCAATTGGTTTTAAAAACGGAGAAATCGATTTTACAGAAACCAATAACAACTACAATTATAATGAATCAGAACCTGTTTTAATTTTTATTGGTGTGTTAATTTCGGCAATAGTAATCATTATTTGGTTGGTTTATTATTTCAAAAACAATGCTTTTAAATCGTTTTATCCAAAAGAAAATTTTGGTTTATTTAAAGAATGGCTTATAATTTTTAGTGTTGTATTTTTAACGGCAATGTTTTCGGTTTCTTATTATTATGCAAAAGAAGTTCGAGTTAGAAACTATTTTTCAAAAGAAGAAGCAATAAACCGTTGCGAAACATTAAGTTTAGGTTCAATTTTCTTAGAAGGTTCGTTCGATGTTCGTTATTATGATGTGATTAATGAACGTGGCGACACTATTCAAGCTACCTATAATTTTGCAGAATTTATGGGTAAGGAATATGCAAACAATTCATTAATGAATAAAAACGTAGAAAGTTTTCAGTTTTTTGATCAAGATGATGATAGTTTACATAAAATAAAAGTAAAAAATTGGTTGTTTCGAAATGATAAAATTGCAATAAAATCTTTAATAAAAGATTATTTAAATATTGCAAAAGACCATAATTTGAAAGCCAATGTTAACGAAAAACAATGGTTTGATTTGGTTTATAATTCACCCGAATTTGTAGAAGTTAATATTGTCGGAAAAAATAAATCAGTAAACGATTACAGTACTGAAACAACAGTTGAATATGCTGATTCTGCTGCAAGTGTTGATTCTGTTGGCAAAGTTGTTGATAATTTTGATTATATAAATAAATACAAAGTTAAAAGAAAAGGTTATTATGATGAGTATTATAAGCATTATGTTCCAGCAGCAAACCTAAATTATGCTTACGTACACATTGCAAATTGCTGGGTTTCACCCGACATTAGAGCTGATGTTATATTAATACCAATATATTTTGCATTCGGATTCTCACTTTTAGTTTTTGCATTTAGAGTTACATCAGGTCGCAACTGGCTCATTGCTGGAGTTTCCTTAGGCGTTATTGCAATATTATTTGGAATAATAAGTGCAGTTTTTAGAAACGAAATCATTTTTTTGGTTTTAGCTGATTTATTATTTTTAGCATTATTTCTGCATTTTATTTTTATAACAAATAAAAAACAAGAAAAAGGAATTTCTGGAATCACTCTAAACGCTATTCTGTGGATGTTTGCTGGATTTATTCCATTAAATTATTACTTGTTTACTAAGTTTTTAAAATGGCATTATAGCGATATGTTAAATAAATATTATAGCGAAAGGAATCAAAATGAAATTGAAATTTCAAATTTAATCGAGTTATTAGAAGATGTTAATAGTACATTAATTATAATTGGTGTAAATTTAATTTTTATGCTGATATTTATGCTATTTATTACAATCAAAATAAAAAAATGGAAAGGTATTCCAGAAAATTAATATATTTACAAAAAATAATTTTGAATAAAATTAAAAATCTAGCAATTTTTACTATCATTTTGATTTATTTTATTGGAATGATTTTGACTTTTTCTGGAGGTTTAATTTATCAAATTCAAATTGTTCGCCATCAAAATCAAATTGAAAATATTACTAATACAGAAACTTTAGAATTTTCATTAAATGAATGGAATAATTTTTCTGAATTAAATGAAATTAAATTTAAAGGTAAATATTATGATGTAATTTCATTTCAAAATATCAATTCCAAAATTTCGGCCAAAGTTGTAAAAGATGATTTTGAAAATGAAATTCGAATTACATTTAATAAAATTTTTAATAAGCAAAAATTACCTCTATCAGAAAAGAAAAAAACGAATTCGTTTTATAAACATATTTTATTAAAAAATGAATTTAGTTGTTCCAATAAATTAAATTTAGGTAACTTCAATATTAAAATATTTGATAAAATAATAGATTGCAAGACTTCCACTTTCATCAATTTTCAGGAAAAACCACCGTGTTAGTTAATTTTTTATTCAGTTTTAGATAAAAATTAATTAGAAAAAATAAAATCAATTTAATCATTGATTGTTTTTTTGCATACACAAAAAGATGAAAAAAATAGTAGCAATTATTGCTTGTGTATTATCTGTATTTGGATTTTCGCAAGTAGAAAACGATACTTTAAAATTTATAAAATTAGATGCAATTGTTGTCAATTCTCAACGATTTGCAAAATCAAAAAGAACCATTACGCAACAAATAGAAAGCATTTCTAAAAAAGAAATCGAGTTCGAAAATGTTCAAAATACGGCTGATGTATTTGCAAGTTTAGGAAAATTAACTATTCAAAAATCGCAACAAGGTGGAGGTAGTCCTGTAATTCGCGGATTTGAATCGAGTCGAATTTTACTTTTGGTAGACGGAATTCGAATGAATAACTTGATTTACAGAGCTGGACATTTGCAAAACAGCGTTACTGTTGATAAAAATATGCTCGAAAAAGTTGATGTTCTTTTTGGACCATCATCAACAATTTTTGGAAGTGATGCGCTTGGTGGTGCAATTTATTTGCAAACAAAAAATGCCAAATTATTATCAGAAATAGATAATAAAAATTTTTCTGGAAACGTAATTTCTAATTTTAGTTCGGTTAATGAAGGTAAATCGATTCATTTCGATTTGAATTATGCCAGCACTAAATTTGCATCGTTAACTTCTTTTTCATTTAATGATTATGGCGATTTAAAAATGGGAAAACAAAAAAATGGGAGTAATGACTTTTTTGGAGAACGAAATTTTTATGTTGAAACCACCAACGGAATCGATTCGAAAGTAGCCAATGATAATAAATACATTCAAAAATTTTCGGGTTATAAACAATATGATTTTATGCAAAAGTTTGTATATCAATCAAGTGCAACTACAAATCATAATTTTAATTTGCAATATTCAACTTCGTCTGATATTCCAAGATACGATCGATTGACCGATGCAACAAGTTCAGGAAAACTCAGAAATGCAGTTTGGAATTATGGTCCACAAAAACGATTTTTAGGAGCATATAATTTGAATAAACAAAAAGTTTTTTTAAATAGCAATTTGAAATTGATATTGAGTTATCAAAACATTGAAGAAAGCAGAATTAACCGAAAATTTGGTGATCTAAAACTTGAAAATCGAATTGAAAATGTATCAATTTTTGCATTAAATTCTGATTTAAAAACAAAAATCGGCAATGCTGATTTTGTTTATGGATTAGATCTTGTTTATGATGATTTGCAGTCAAAAGCATTTGCTAAAAATATTTTAAATAATTTAGAAAACCCAATAAATACTCGTTATCCTGACGGAAAAAACAATACCTTTTCTGCTGAAGGATTTGCTTATTTGAATAATAATTTCAATACAAAATCTTCTTATAATATTAGTTTTCGAGCTGGATATAAAACTTTGAATTCTGAGATTAAAAATAATTTTCTTAATCTGCCTTTTACAAAATTTAAACAAAATAATTTTACTTATTCAGGTGCTGTTGGTTTTGTTAACAATCCGAGCAAAAATATCAAAATTTCATTTAATTTGGCATCGGCTTTTCGGGTTCCAAATATTGACGATTTAGCGAAAATTTTTGATACAAATGCTGAAAGATTAATTGTTCCAAATGAAAATTTAAAACCCGAAAAATCAGTAACAGCCGATTTCGGAATTACTTTTTGGGATGGAAATAATATTCAATTCGAAAATGTTTTTTTTCTAACCAAACTTTACGATCCAATTTTTTTAGATAAATTTACTTTCAATAACCAAACTCAAGTCGATTACAATGGTGTTTTAACCAATGTTCAAGCCAATCAAAATCAAGGAACAGGAACAATTGCTGGACTTTCGACCACTTTCAAAGCTGTTTTAATTAGAAATTTATTGTTTTATGGCACTTTCAACTTTACTCACGGTCGAATCGAAAACAATTCTGGTAATTTTCCTTTAGACCACATTGCGCCAGTTTATGGAAAAACAGGTTTCAAATTTGATAATAAAATATTGAATCTAGAATTAAATTTAACTTACAATGGCAATAAAAACGTTAGAGATTATTCGCCTTCAGGAGAAGATAATTTAGTTTACGCACCAGCAAATGGATTGCCATCTTGGGAAACCTACAACCTGAAAACTGCATTTAACTTAATAAAAAACACAACAATTTTTACAGGAGTTGATAATGTTTTCGACACACAATACCGAACTTTTGCATCGGGAATAAATGCTGGTGGACGTAATTTTTATTTCGGAGCGAAGTATAATTTTTAGAGTTCCAAAGTTTTTAGATATTGAAGTGGTTTAAACTTTTTTCAATTGGCTGCAAAATTGTCTTTTTGCCCCATATTTCAGAATTTTTTTATTCGATAGCGATGCTATCCAATAAAAAA
>JAYVBR010000466.1:0-2460 GCA_043750395.1 Bacteroidota bacterium
TGCTCATGCGCTCGGGTCTTGCGTGAAAATGGCATATTTGAATTGCAAATATTGGTAAAAAAAGTTTGAGAAATTGCAATTACAAAACCAACATTCCGAAAGCCAAAACCCCGAATTTCAACAAACCGCTGTTGGCAGAAGTATTTTTTACTTTTTGTTTGTCCATTTATAGTCTTTAGACCAATTATAAAATTTATCTAATTCTGTTTTATCGTTTTTAATCCAGTTTTTTATGTATTCATCCTCTGATGATGCAAAGACAATATACGAAAATGGCTCTAGTAAATTATTTTTTTTCAATTCAACAAAATACGGTGCAAAATAATCCCAATAGAATCCATAATTTGTTTTTTTAGTTTCAGATAAAGAAGCACAAATGGTTTCCATTTTTCTGATAAAATTTTCTATTTCTGATTTATCTTTATTTTTATCGTCAAAATCTAAAGCAGAAGTCATTGACAAAATCATATTAGTTGAATTAAAATTATTCTCTTTTATTTTTCCGCTTTTGTCATCAGAATCCAAGTCTTTTGGGTCGATACTTAAACTTATTGCATTTTCACCAGTTTTTTTGACACCTTGCATCAATAATTCTTTTAAACTTGCCAGATTTTCTTTAGCCCGATTTGTTTGAGGTTCAATAATTAAGAATCTACAAAAAGCTAAAATTGCTGGAATTCTGTTTCCTTTAGCTTTTTCAAGTCTGCCAATCCCATTATTTGAACTTGAATGTTTAGGATTTTGTAAAAGTGCGTTTTGGAAACATTTAATTGCTTCGTCATTCTTTTTTACGCTTGCGTAAGTTACTCCTTTATTATAGTATAACTGATAATAATTTGGAAATTTACTAATACCTTCTGTATAGATTTCAATAGACTTGTCAGTTTTATTCTGACCATCAAGTGCATTTCCATAGGTAACATAGATTGTTTTGAGTTTGGCATCGTTTGGATTAGACTCAATAAGTGATTTACATATTGTTATTGTCTTATCGTATTCTTTTAACGATAAAAGTGAAAAAGCTTTTTCAGATAATGCTAAAACATTGTTTTTATCTAGTTCTAGTGCTTTGTCATATTTATTTATTGCACCTTCAAAATCTCCTTTATCGTGATAAGGAATTCCTTCCTCAACTAATTTTTCTGCCTCAATTTTATTTTGAGCGAAACTAAATGAAACGCTCAAAAATATTAATACTAAAATAACTTTTTTCATTTGCTTTTATTTTTCTAATTCTACGATTTTTGGTAATATTTCTGCCAACGTCTCGTGGCTTGCAGAAGTTGGGGATTTAGTTAGCCCGAACTTTCAGTAAATCACTGACCATAAAAGTACAAAACAATGTGTAAAGTCAAGACCAAAACCCCAATTTTTGCAAACCGCTGTTGTAGGCAGTTTTTATTTTTTAATTCTTCGTTTTAAATACAAAAGTATTGCAAATAAAAGTAAAATTGATAAAAATCCAATTCCCCATTTTAAGTAATTATTCTGAACCTTTTGTTTTTCTATTTTTGTATTGACTTTTACTTTTTCTTTTAATAATTCGTCTTGAATTTTATTATTAGCTAATTCAATTCTTGGCATTATCAACTTTTCAGTATTTCCATATTCGATTGCTTTTTTATAAATTTCAACAGCTTCGTAATTGTCACCGTTCAAAATTGCCAAATTAGCTAAATCAAATAATAATTTACCAATGATAAAATCTTTTGGCTCTATAAATGTAACCCGTTCATTTAATTGATAATATAGAGCGTTCATTAATTTTAATCTTTCTGCTTTTGTAAATTTTGATTTCGGAATTGTATCATTACCAAAATCAGTGTTAATAAGAAAATTTGATTTAATATCAATTTTAGGATTGACTTTTGCCTCTAATATTTTTATGTGTAACCATTCAGATTCTTGATGAGATTTTGAGTTTATTTTTACAGCTTTTTTAATCCATTCTAATGCTTTTTGGTTTTCTCCAATTAATTCGTAAATAGTTCCGATATTAGATACAGTAGAATATCTATTTGGCTCAATTTTCTCTATAGTAAAATAAATTTTTAGTGCTTCTTGATATTTTTTTTGAATAGTTAAAACATAACCTAAATCAGATAAATAATCTAAATCATTAGTTTTTTTGTACAGATTTCTTAACTCAAGAATTAACTTTGAGTAATTATCTACATCAAATGAGTGACCTCTTGGTATAAAATCATCATAGTCCTCATATACAAAAAAACCATTTTTTAATGTTTTTGTTTCGCCATTCAAACAAGCAAAAGAGCTTAATGAAAATGTATATAAAAATAAAAAAAAGAGAATTACTTTATTCATATTTTGTTTTTTAAGAAATTTTCGTGTAAAATTGCCTACAACGTCTCGTGGCTTGTTGAAGTTCGGGAAAAGTACACACAAATCTTTCCGAATTGACTGAACATTGCAATTACAAAACCAACATTCCGAAAGCCA
>JAYVBR010000467.1:0-2453 GCA_043750395.1 Bacteroidota bacterium
TAAGGGCTTTTTTTTATATTTGTTTGATAAATAATATAAATCAATTCATAAAAATGGAAATTGAAAATCTTCATAAATGTTTTTTAGAATGTAATTCAATATCAATTGACACGAGGAAAATAAAACAAAATTCAATGTTTATTGCTATTAAAGGAGATAACTTTGATGCCAATACTTTCGCAAAAGAAGCATTGTCAAAAGGAGCAACTTATGTAATTATTGACAATAATGATTTTTATATCAATTCAAAAACTATTTTAGTTCAAGATAGCTTAAAAACTTTACAAGAATTAGCAAAATTTCATAGAAATTTTTTAAAAACTCCAATAATTGGGCTTACAGGAAGTAATGGCAAGACAACTACTAAAGAATTAATTAATGCTGTATTGTCAAAAAAATATAAAACAACTGCAACTATTGGCAATTTAAACAATCATATTGGAGTGCCATTGACACTTCTGTCTTTTACAAAAGAAACAGAAATAGGTATTGTTGAAATGGGTGCAAACCATCAAAAAGAAATTGAACTTTTATGTGAAATTGCCCAGCCAGATTATGGTTATATAACTAATTTTGGAAAAGCACATCTTGAAGGTTTTGGCGGAGTCGAAGGCGTAATTAAAGGGAAAAGCGAAATGTATGACTATTTGCTAGAAAACAATAAAACTGTTTTTGTAAATCTTGATGATAAAATTCAAGTTGAAAAAACTAAAAATTTAAAAAAAATTAGTTTTGGAATAAATAACTCCGAAGCTGATTTAAATATTTTTAATATAAAGGCTGACCCATTTGTAGAAATTGAATTTTATAAATCTCAAATAAATTCAAAACTAATTGGATTATACAATTCAAACAATATTAATATTGCAATTTTAATCGGTAAAAAATTTAATGTTTCAGATCAAGATATAAAAAGCGGGATAGAAAATTACATTCCTGAAAATAATCGTTCGCAGTTAATCAATATTGAATCTAATAAAATTATTCTAGATGCTTATAATGCAAATCCAAGTAGTATTAATGTTGCTATCGAAAATTTTTTGCAATTAAAAGATAAAAATAAATTAATGATTCTTGGAGATATGTTTGAGTTAGGCACAGAAAGCCTAGCGGAACATAAATTGATTGTTGATGGTTTGAAAAATCAATCAAAATCGACTTGCTATTTAGTTGGTAATGATTTTTATAAAAATAAATTATTTGATGAAAATTTAAAGTTTTTTGAAACTTTTGAAATGCTTTCTGATTATTTAAAAAAACACTTACCCAAAGACAATTTAATACTTATTAAAGGCTCACGTGGAATGGCACTTGAAAGGGTTTTAGAATTATTACAAACAAGTCATTAATAATCTCAATATTTAAAATTTACAAATTTCATAAATCAAGTCAAGTAAATCTCTTAATAAATTTGGTTTTCAAAAAAATAAATCATTAATTTACTAAACTATTATTAACCTTAAAAAACTAAAAAAATGGGATTAATTTCTTTCATTAAAAATGCAGGAGCGAAACTTTTCGGAAAAAAAGAAGAAGAAGCTCCAGTCGAAGAGCAAGCACATTTGAAAGCAAGCGCACTTTTGGCGCACGTTCAAGCACACAATTTGCCATTCAATAAACTAAGTGTAAAGTTAAATTCAGACAATTCGGTAGATATTTCTGGCGAAGTTGACCAACAAGTCGATGCTGAGAAAATCGCATTAACAGTCGGTAACGTTGATGGTGTTGAATCAGTAGATAACAATATGACAGTTGCAGTACCTGCTCCAGATTCTCGTTATCACACTGTGGTTTCAGGCGATTGGTTGTCAAAAATAGCACAAACTTATTATGGTGATGCTAATAAATACAACGTTATTTTCGAAGCCAACAAACCAATGCTTTCTGATCCAGACAAAATTTATCCCGGTCAATTACTAAGAATTCCAAATTTATAAAAAAACAAATTAAACTAAATCCTACAACGTTTCAAAAAACTTGTAGGATTTTTTATTTAATTTATTCTTTATTTTCTTTATTTATCAAAATAAACTTTTCAATGCGACTTTGGTTTTTTTTTAAATATAGTCTTTAGGCTAAAACATTAAAATATTTTCGAAATATTGGGATTAATAATTGGCGAATTAATAATTTTAATAGTTTTGTCTTGGTAAGTATAATTTTGGTTAACATTAAATATTCAGCGCGTTAAAGTATTATTTTTTAGATTTGGATATTCTAAAAATATACAATTTCAAGATTCGTTTTAAAATTCCATAATTAATATCATAATACATCTATAAAGTTACGTTTAAATTTAGATGACAGTATCGGTTTTCGAAATTTCCGTCACTAATTTTATCGTATCTCTTGAGTTCATTGGCTGACAGCAGTTTAAATTTGATTTTAAAATCAAAAAATAATAAAAACTACATAATGAGAAATAGAAAATAACATACAAGTAATTCGTTTTT
>JAYVBR010000468.1:0-2452 GCA_043750395.1 Bacteroidota bacterium
AGTCGATCCTGGTGGCGTTATTGCAGTTGGTAATCCGTTTAATTATCCTAAAACTTACTATTTAGAAATGCAAATTGCCGATGCCGAAACAGGTAAACCTATCTACGAAGAAGCAGAATTAGGAATCAAAATGGACGACATTCTTTATAATGCTTGGGTTCGTGGCGGAAAAGGCACTCAATTGCTCGATGCAACATTAGAAGAAAAAAGAAAAATCGTAAAAGGCAATCACGTTATTTTAGATAACATTTCATTCAATCCCAAAGAAATTGGAACTTTAAAATTAAATTTCAATTTCTTAACAAAAGAATTAACTGGTAAAACAAATTATATTTACAATGTACTTCAAAAAGATGCGCAAACAGGTAAAACTATTGGTGGCGAAGCTTTCATAATCAATAAAAAAGCCAGAGCACCGTTCGTAGCAGATGCAGGTAACGACAAAGAAGTCGATTTGAATCAACCAATAACCATTAGCGCAGTCGATATTAATGAACCAGCGATTTACAATTGGTATGACAACGATAACAACTTAATATTTCAAGGCAAAAATTTACAAATTGCCAATGCAGTTGCCGAAAAATACAAGCTTGTAGTAATTTCAACCGTCGATGGTTTCAAGGACTATTCGGAAATGGAAGTAACAATAAATCCAAACCGATTAAAAAGTATTGCACCAAATCCGGTTGTCGGATTGACTAAAATTGGTTATAATCTTCAATATGCAACTTCAGCTTATTTAATGATTGTTAGTTATTATATGAACGGTGGTGTGTCTAATAATTATGTTTTAGATGTAAATTCTAGCGAAACCATCATCAATTTAAGTAACTATGCAAATGGTTTTTATAAAGTTGTTTTGGTCGTTAACGGTTTAATTTCGGACGCTAAAATTATTTTTAAACAATAGACGATAAAATAAAATCTCATTAAAAACCTTGTGAATGTAAATTCGCAAGGTTTTATATTTTAGAGAAATAATACATTTACTGTTACTGCAATGATTTTTTTGGTTTTGTTTTTCCGAAATTGTATAAATCGAATAGTATATAGAACTTTAATAAACAACAAAAGTTTTTAAAGTTTCTGCTCTCTCTCCTTTGGAGAGGGTTGGGGTGAGGTCTTTTTAGACAATTACATCAGAAGTTTGATATGTTTTAAAATATTTCAACTTATATTTTCTTATATCATTTATATGTTTAAGTCAAATAAATACAACAAACTTGATGGTTATTAATTGATCAAAATCAACCGTAAAAAACTATTTAATAAACTTTTATGTTTTTGTTTGGGCAATAGAAAATAAAGTGTATATTTGCAAACTCAAAAAAAGAATGGCATTTCTGTTCTAATTGTTTAATTAATAAAGTTTAATATGTCTGGGTTAATCGGAAGAAAAATTGGCATGACTAGCTTGTTCGACGAGAATGGGAAAAATATTCCTTGCACCGTTATAGAAGCTGGACCGTGCGTTGTTACCCAAGTCAGAACACAAGGTGTCGACGGGTACGAAGCGTTGCAACTGGGTTTCGATGACAAAAAAGAGAAACATTCCACTAAAGCTGACTTAGGTCACTTTGCTAAAGCTGGAACTGTAGCTAAGAAAAAAGTCGTTGAATTCACAGAATTTGCAACAGAACACAAGTTAGGAGACGTTATAAACGTTTCATTGTTCGAAGAAGGAGAGTTTGTAGATGTACAAGGTGTATCTAAAGGTAAAGGTTTTCAAGGGGTTGTAAAACGTCACGGTTTTGGTGGTGTAGGACAAGCAACTCACGGTCAACACAACCGTTTAAGAGCACCAGGTTCTGTAGGAGCTTCTTCTTATCCATCTAGAGTATTCAAAGGAATGCGTATGGCTGGAAGAATGGGAGGAGAAAATGTAAACGTTCAAAACCTTAGAGTTTTAAAAGTAGTGGCTGAAAAGAACCTACTAGTTATAAAAGGATGTATTCCTGGATGTAACAACTCTTATGTAATCATTCACAAGTAATGGAAGCAAAAGTATTAGATTTCAACGGAAAAGATACTGGAAGAAAAGTTCAACTTTCTGATTCAGTATTCGCAATTGAACCAAATAATCATGCAGTATATCTTGATGTAAAGCAATATCTTGCTAATCAACGTCAAGGAACGCACAAAGCAAAAGAAAGAGCTGAAGTAGCGGGAAGTACACGTAAGATTAAAAAACAAAAAGGAACTGGAACTGCTCGTGCGGGTAGTGCAAAGAATCCATTGTTTAAAGGTGGTGGAACTGTTTTCGGACCTAGACCAAGAAGTTATTCATTCAAATTGAATAAAGCTGTAAAACGTTTAGCAAGAAAATCTGCATTCTCAATCAAAGCAAAAGAATCCAACATTATTGTTGTTGAAGACTTTACTTTCGACACTCCAAATACTAAAAACTTCATCACTGTTTTGAAGGCTTTAGGATTAGAGAATAAAAAATCTT
>JAYVBR010000469.1:0-5682 GCA_043750395.1 Bacteroidota bacterium
AACTGCTGATCTAAAAAATTTATTGTTAAACCACGTTATTAATGGCAGAATTGCTATTGATGGTATTGACAGTAACTTATATAAAACACTCGGAAATTATCCAGGCACAACAAGAAGTTCTTGGATGGCTTTTAATGGCGGTAGTGCTAAATTAAATAACGACGCTACAGTTTCTGCTACAATAAGAAACGTTAATGCCTCAAATGGGATTCTTCACGTAATGAATAAAGTTGTAAAATTTGCAACAGTAGCAGATTTAGTGCTAGGCACCCCAAATTTATCTACTTTAGGTGGTTTTGTTACTAATGGCAATAACGCTGATGTAGTTACAGCATTAACAGCTCCTACTTCCAAAACAGTTTTTGCTCCATCAAATGCAGCATTTGCTGCTGCGACAAAAGCTACAACTCCTATTGGCTTTTTAGTAGGAAATACTTCTATACCAAATGTAAATGCTTTATTGAAATATCATGTAACTACTGGAAATAGAACTGCTTCTACTTTAATGAACAATGACGTAGTTAATACATTGTTTACTATACCAACTCAAAGAACTATTCAAATTTCTAATTCAGGTGGTTCAATTTCTTTAATTGATAGTGGTCCAACCACAAATGCAAAAGTTACTAAAGCTGATATAGAAGGTAGCGATGGTGTTATTCACATTATTGATGCAGTAATGAATCCGTTTTTATAAAAATTAATTTAATTATTAAACCATCAACCTAAAAACTTGGTGGTTTTTTTATTTAAAAAAAACCATAATTTACAAAAAAAATAAAAATGAAGTTTGTAGATGTTACCAATGACTTAGCATTCAGAAAAATTTTCGGAAACTAAAAATGTAAAACCACCAACCTAAAAATTTGGTGGTTTTTTTATTTAAAATAAAACCGTAATTTTACAAAAAAAATAAAAATGAAATTCGTAGATGTTACCAACGACTTAGCTTTCAGAAAAATTTTCGGAAACGAAAACAAAAAAGAAGTGCTTATTTCTTTTTTGAATGCAATTTTATTGTTTAAAGACAAAAACACAATAATTTCAGTTGACATTTTAAATCCCTACCAATTACCGAGTATTAAAGGCGGTAAAGTAACAATTGTAGATTTAAAAGCTAAAGACCAAAACGGCAATCAGTTTATTGTAGAAATGCAAGTTGCAGAAGCTGACGGTTTCGATAAAAGAGTTTTGTATTATGCATCCAAAAGTTATGAGTCTCAAATTGAACGAGGAGATGAGTACAAAAAACTAAAACCAACCTTTTTTATTGGAATTCTAGATTTTAAAATTTCTAAAAACAAAGATTATATAAGCAGACATAAGGTTGTAGATATTCAAACTGGAGAAAATATTATAAAAGATATAGAATTCAATTTTATTGAATTACCTAAATTTAATAAAAAAGAAAGTCAACTCGATTCTATAATTGATCAATGGGTTTATTTTATTAAAAACTCTGAAAATCTAGATGTAATTCCTAGTAATATATCTGATTCTGGATTAAAAATTGCCTATGAAGAGGCGGATAAACACAATTGGACTAAACAAGAATTAGAAACTTATGATTATGTTTTTATGAGAGAGCAAGATAACAGAGGGATTTTAGAACTTGCTGAAAAAAGAGCAATCGAAAAAGGAATGGAAAAAGGAATGGAAAAAGGAATGGAAAAAGGAATGGAAAAAGGAATGGAAAAAGGAAAAAAGGAAGAGAAAATTCAAATTGCTAAACAACTAAAAAATAACAACATTCCAATAGATATAATAATTTCCTCAACTGGACTTACAATAGAAGAAATTAAAAATTTATAAAAAACCCTAAAACCATCAACCTAAAAACTTCGTGGTTTTTTTATGCCCAATAACCAACAATAAAAACACTACATTTGCAAAATGGAAAAAGAACATTTAATTTTTGGTATTCGTGCTATTGTTGAGGCAATTCAAGCTGGAAAAGAAGTCGATAAAGTATTTATTCAGAAAGAAATTTCGGGGGAATTGATGAAAGACTTAATGAAAGTTATGAAACGTGGCAACATCAATTTTAGCTATGTTCCAGTAGAAAAATTAAATCGTTTGACGCCTAATAACCACCAAGGTGCAGTAGCAACTATTTCGCCAATTGGTTTTATGGATTTGGAACATTTGGTGGAAAGCACAATCGAATCAGGCAAGAAACCATTGTTTTTAATTCTTGACCAAATTTCTGATGCGCGTAATTTTGGCGCAATAATTCGAACTGCTGAATGTACAGGTGTAAACGGCATAATTGTTCAAAAAGCAGGCTCGGCACCTGTTAATGGCGATACTGTAAAAACATCGGCTGGTGCAGTTTTCAACATTCCTATTTGTAAAGTCGAACATATTAAAGATGCAATTTTCTATTTGCAAGGTTCAGGAATTAAAACTATTGGTGCAACCGAAAAAACCGAATCTACAATTTATGATATCGATTTAACTGAAGGAATTGCAATAATTATGGGTTCTGAAGAACGTGGAATTAATCCATCTGTTCTAAAAATCATCGATGAAAAAGCCAAATTACCAATGTTTGGAACAATTGGTTCATTGAATGTTTCTGTGGCTTGTGGTGCTTTTTTATATGAAGCTGTTAGACAACGAATAATATAATAAATCCATTATAAAAAACTATTTCAGATTTTTGATTAACGATTCTTGATTTCAGATTTCTAAAACTAGATTTTAAATAAAATGATATTTTTATTTCAAATCTAAAATAAATATTTGAACTCAAAAAATAACTAATCTAAAAATCTTTCCTTTCTAAAAAATCATAAATAACTGAAATATTCGATGTAAAATATTCCCAAGTTTCTTCAACCTTTGGTGTTGGAACAAAATTGCCATTTTCATCGAAATGTTTCATAAATGGATCTTGTGATTTATCAAAATCGGGATGTTCCCAATCATAAAAAATGGGTTTTTGATATTCTGGTGTTTTGTAAATTAGCATAAATGCAAATCCCGTAATAAAACCTGACAAATGTCCTTCCCAAGATACGGTTTCAATTGCCGATGGAAAAATATACCAAACCATTCCTCCATATAAAATAACTGTTGTAAATGATAGTGCAACTAATCGATAATACTTTGTTTGCAAACCTTTAAAAAATATAAAACTTACCAAAACATAAATTAAACCACTTGCACCGATATGATAATTTTCTCGACCAATTAACCAAGTCAAAAATCCAGAAAGTAAAATTCCAAAACCTATAATTTGATAGGTTTGTTGTCTATAAAAAAAACGTAAAGCAGCCAATAAACACAATAATGGAATGGAATTGTTGTACAAATGTTCCAAACTTCCGTGAATGAATGGGCTGAAAATAATTCCTTTTAAACCTGAAAAACTCCTTGGATAAACACCATATTCTGTGAAATCAATATGAAAACGAATGTTTATCCAATAGACAATCCAAAGTAAAACCACAAAATAAAGTGGAATTCCGATTACAGATGGCGAGAATTTAAAATCTAATGTAAGTTGTTTCAAGTTTCAGGTTTCAATTTTCAAGTTTCGAGTACTTGAAACATTATTTAATCTGAATCAAAAACTAATCCTTTATTGAAAAAGTGAAATTTTGTCAGATTACAAAAACTTTAATTGAAAACTAATGCCCTAGCCCAGATAGAAGGGAAAAACGTATTTTGGCGATTTTTCTTCGCCAAAAAACTTTTGGAATGATAGCTGGAAATAGCTTCAAAAAAATATTGTAAATTTGTAATATGGAAATCCCGTTAGCAGAAAGAATTCGCCCTCAAAAACTCGAAGATTACATTTCGCAATTGCATTTGGTTGGCCCAAAAGGCTCGTTAACGCAACAAATATCGAAAGGAATTATTCCGAGTTTAATTTTTTGGGGACCACCTGGAACTGGAAAAACAACGTTGGCACAAATAATTGCTCAAAAAAGTGGCAGACCATTTTTTATTTTAAGCGCAATCAATTCTGGTGTAAAAGACATTCGCGATGTTATTGACAAAGCCAAGCAAAGTGGTGGAATGTTTACGGTCAAAAACCCGATTTTATTTATTGACGAGATTCACAGATTCAGTAAATCGCAACAAGATTCACTATTGTCAGCTGTCGAAAAAGGCTGGATTACGCTTATTGGTGCCACAACCGAGAATCCGAGTTTCGAGGTAATTCCTGCGCTTTTGTCACGATGTCAGGTTTATGTTTTGAATGCTTTTTCTAAAAATGATTTGCTGGAATTACTAAATCGTGCTATAAAAACTGATGCTTATTTGCAATCTAAATCTATAGAACTAAAAGAAACCGAAGCTTTGTTGAGACTTTCGGGTGGCGATGGTCGAAAATTATTGAATATTTTTGAACTTGTTGTAAATGCCTCTGCTAATGATAAAATTGAAATTACCAACGAAATAGTAATGCAATTGGTTCAAAAAAACACGGTTTTATATGACAAAACTGGCGAACAACATTATGATATTGTTTCGGCTTTTATAAAATCGATTCGTGGCAGCGACCCAAATGGTGCCGTTTATTGGCTGGCAAGAATGATTGAAGGTGGCGAAGATGTAAAATTTATTGCGCGCAGAATGTTGATTTTGAGTAGCGAAGATATCGGCAATGCCAATCCAACGGCTTTTATTATGGCAAACAATTGTTTTCAGGCTGTAGCAACAATTGGTTATCCCGAAAATAGAATTATTTTGAGTCAGTGTGTAATTTATTTGGCAACTTCACCTAAAAGTAATGCGAGTTATATGGCAATTAACGATGCGCAAAAAATCGTGAAACAAACTGGAGATTTGTCGGTGCCAACTCATTTAAGAAATGCTCCGACTAAATTAATGAAGGAATTAGGTTATGGCGAGGATTATAAATATACTCACAATTATGAAAATAATTTTAATGACCAAGAATTTTTGCCAAATGAAATTTCGGAAACAGTTTTTTATCAACCTGGAAACAATACTAGAGAAAATTCTACCAGAGAATTTTTAAAAAATAGGTGGAAAAATAAGTACAATTACTAATTTTGAGATTTATCTTCGAAATTAACTGATATTCTTTCAGAAATAATATCGTGATCTATTGAATATTCAAAATACCAATCGTCTTCGAAACGGATAACAATTCCAGAAATATCTTGTTTTTGTGCTAAAAACAATTCTTTTCTTGAAGTTTTTGTTAAGTCATAAACTATTTCATTATTCAACATCAAATGATAACCTTTTTTATAGGCAACTGCATTGTAAGAAATTGGTGTTGTTAAGTTTTTTATACTAGAAAGTTCAATATCTTCTTTGTTTTCATTAATTTCATCTTGAATATTTGACAATTTTGAAAATTTATCGAACTTGTGATTCAAGTCTTTTAATGAATTACAAGCTAAACTAAAAGCCATATTACATGCAACAATATTATCATTGTCTTTTGCTGTTCCTTCTTTAGAGGTAAACAAAATTTTATTTTCAAAATCTTTTAGAATTATTTTTACTTTTGCATTCGAAGGAGAATTTAAAAGCTCAATATCAACAAATACTTTGTTTATTTGGGTTGCATCTTTTGGCAATTTTTCTGTATCTAAATAAGAAATAAAACCATATTTATTTAATGCTGTTTTAACAGATGTATTTAAAATAATATCATTATTTACTTTTTGAAAAGCAAATTTCTCTGGAATAATT
>JAYVBR010000470.1:0-2432 GCA_043750395.1 Bacteroidota bacterium
GCCAATTTCAGCAACTACTACTGTTCCTACATCAAGTTTAATCTCGTTCTTGTCAAAGTTTAGTGGTAAATCATCTATTATTGGAGAGCTATTAAACAATAGAAAGGAAACTGTCATTTATCAAATTGATGGTGAATTTAGAGGTGACCCTTATCCAGGTGCTTTAGCAGCACTCGACTATATTATGTGCAGATTTGGTCGTTCTTTTGAAGAAAGAGATAAAAATTTAGTAATATGTTTTGGAACATTAAATTATTTAGCAAAAGATAATATAATGGAAGTAACAAATAATCCAAAAACAAAACTTTCAACAATTGATGATTTGACCGACTTAGTTATTAAAAGTGAAAAACGAAATTTACTAAATAAGAATTTTAAATCATTAGAAAAAGAACAAATTCCAAGATATTATATGCAAATGAGATATGGTTCTACATTTTCAAAAGTAAAACATATAAGAGTTTATTCATACTTTGCAGATGCAATTATATTCCCAGATGGAGCATTATGGAGAGACGCATAACTGAAGAAAAAGTCACCAAGTTAATTCTTGGCTGGCTTGAAAGTAAAGATTGGGAAATAGTATGTTACGATTTTCCGCAAAGTGGAACTGGTATTTCATTGCATTTAAATAAAGATTTGAGAGAAACCAAAAATAAAGGAGCTGTAATTCCAGATATAGTTGCAATCAAAGAGGGAAAAGTCTTGTTCTTTGAGAATAAAGACAGATTTGTATTGTCAGATTTTGATAAATTGAACTCCTTAAAGACAAAAAATAATTATTCAGAATCGATAGAAAAACTTCTAACTAATTATGATTTTTCGACAATCTATTATGGAATTGGAATTCCGAAAATAGAAAATCAAATTACAAAAGTTAAAAAAGAAATAGAAAAAGTTGACTTTGTTATTTTTGTAAATTCAGATAAAGAAATTGAAATATATTATGAAAAATCTAACCTATTTTAAAACGAACGAAGTAAATAAAAGCACTACCGACAACAGCGGTTTGGCGCAATTGGGGTTTTAGGCGAACTTTAAAATTGGTTTTGTACTTGGAAGTTCGGTCTTTAATTTATACATTTGACTTACCAAATCCCCAACTGACGCCAAGCCACGAGACGTTGGCAGAAATATTACCAAAAATCGTAGAATTAAGAAAAATTAAAACGAATGAAAAAAATTATCTTATTATCACTATTATTGAGCGTTCCATTTTGTTTCGCTCAAAATAAAGTTGAAGCAGAAAAATTAGTTGAAGAAGGAATTCCTTATCACGATAAAGGAGATTTTGAAGGTGCAATAAATAAATATGACAAAGCATTAGAATTAGATAAAAATAATGTTTTAGCATTATCAGAAAAAGCTTTTTCACTTTTGTCGTTAAAGGAATATGATAAGACAATAACAATATGTAAATCACTTATTGAGTCAAATTCAAACGATCCCAAACTTAAAACAATATATGTTACCTATGGAAACGCACTTGACGGTCAAAATAAAACTGACAAGTCTATTGAAATCTATACTGAAGGTATTAGTAAATTTCCCGATTATTATCAGTTATACTATAACAAAGGAGTTACTTACGCAAGTATTAAAAAGAATGACGATGCAATTAAATGTTTTCAAAACGCAATTTTACAAAACCCTAAACATTCAAGTTCAAACAATGGACTTGGTAGACTTGAAAAAGCTAAAGGTAATAGAATTCCAGCAATTTTAGCTTTTTGTAGATTTTTAATTATTGAACCTCAAACAAAACGGGCTAAAGAAAATCTCTCAAGTTTAAAAGAATTATTAATGCAAGGTGTCAAAAAAACAGGGGAAAATGCAATAAGTTTAAGTATCGACCCTAAAGACTTAGATTCTGATAACAAAAGTGAAAAAATAAAAGAGAATAATTTTAACTCCACAAATATGATTCTGTCAATAACTTCTGCATCAGATTTTGACGACAAAAATAGAGATAAAACAGAAATAGAAAATTTTATCAGAAAAATGGAAACTATTTGTGCTTCCTTATCTGAAACTAAAAAAACAAATTATGGATTCTATTGGGATTATTTTGTACCATATTTTGTTGAATTGAAAAAAAATAATTTACTGGAACCATTTGCGTATATTGTTTTTGCTTCATCCGAAGATGAATACATAAAAAACTGGATTAAAAATGATAAAACAGAATTAGATAAATTTTATAATTGGTCTAAAGACTATAAATGGACAAACAAAAAATAAAAAATACTTCTGCCAACAGCGGTTTGCAAAAATTGGGGTTTTGGTCTTGACTTTACACATTGTTTTTTACTTTTGTGTTCAGTGATTTACTGAAAGTTTAGGCTAACCAAATCCCCAACTTCTGCAAGCCACGAGACGTTGTCGGCAACCTTCGAGCGACAGAATAACGAAAGATATAACCAAAACCCAAA
>JAYVBR010000471.1:0-5666 GCA_043750395.1 Bacteroidota bacterium
CTTTTTGGAATTGTGGTTTAAAATTTTGCATTTGACCTTTAGACCATAACAAAATATCTTCCATAGAAATTAATAAATTTTCGGCTGACAAAAGTGTGGTTTCTTGAATTCTGGTTTTGGTGGTTTCGTCTAGCAAATCTGGACTGTTTTTTTGAATATGTAAAAAATCGATTAAATTAGAAACTGGACTTCGCAAATCGTGGTTCAAGATATTAAAAAACCTAATTTTGGTTTTATTGGCTTGGTCTAAATCTTTGTTTAAAATTTCAAGTTTTAAGTTAATTTGTTTTCGTTTAAGGCTTTGATAAAATAACGAACTTCCAAGAATTGCAAGAAAACCTATACCAGAAAGTAAAAACCATTTTTGTTTTTGATTGGCTTCGAGTGATAATTTATTGATTTTAAGTTGATTGTCACGAAGCTCGATTTCCCGCTTGTCTTCAAGGTTTTTAACCGTTTCTTTGTTATCTGAATTAAAGACAGAATCGTTATAAATCTTAAACATTTCAAATGAATTTAATGATTCTTTGAAATTTCCTTCGATTTTTTGAGCTTTTGATAAATCTGAATATAATTTAGAAGTCGAAATTAAATCTGAAATATTTTTTCCAATTCGTAAACCTTTAATCGAATTTTCTTTGATTTTTTTGGCGTATTCAAGTTTCAATTTTTCGTTTTTTTTTATTTTTTAATAGTTCTAAATAACAAGAATTTACGCTACTATAAGCTCTTGCAATATTCAAATCATCTTGAGATTCAATAAATAAAACAAGCGATTTATTGAAATTATCCAAAGCTTCATTTATTTTATTTTGCTTGAAATAATAACTTCCTATTCCAGATAAACTATTGGCTTTTTCTTCGATATCATCTTCTTTTTCTGAAATTTTTAATCCTTTTTTAAAATAATCCAATGCAAGTTTATCATTATTCAAATTCAAATAACATTGTCCTAATTCGTTAAAAATTTTGGAATCAATGCTTCTGTAATTTATTTCGTCATTAATTTTTATACATTTTTTATAGGCAATTATTGCATTTTTATAATCGCCAATTTGAATGTAAGTTGTCGCAATATTTCGTAACGTTTTTGTACAACTAATTTTGTCTTTTGTGGCTTCAAATAATTTCAAAGCAGTGAAATTATTCTCAATAGATTTTGGATAATTCGATTGCATATAATTTACAACTCCTATTCCCATTACTAATTTGGCTTGAATTTTTTTGTTGTTCGTGGCTTCGAATCCGGTTTGGTACATTTGAAAAGCTTTTTTATAATCAAGCATTGTTACATAGTAATTGCCCAAACTTCTGTAAGAACTGGCAATGCCATCATTCCAAACAATTTTATTGGATAATTTTAATGCTTTTTCGGCAGTTTGCAATGATTTGTCTAAATCAACATTCAAATATTCATATGCAATATAATTTATTGAATTAATTCGAGTTGTATCTGATTTGTATTTTGGAATTTCGACTAATATTGAGTCAATGCAAGCTTGACCAACTTTTCGTTGAGAAAAAGCAATTATTGGGATCAATATTAAAATCACTATTTTTTTCATTCTGCAAATTCTAAATCGTCACGATAACTCAAACCAAGCGGAATAACAATATTTTTTATAAGTGTAATATTGTGAGAACCGACTTTTTGAATAAATTGTTTTTGAACAGCAAAACTTCTGTGAACACGAACAAACGATTCGAAATGGGCTTCTTTTAGCAAATTGCCAATGCCCGAAAACACGCAATGTTTCTTTTGTTGTGTGACCAAAAAAGTGTAATCTTTTAGCGCTTCTAGATAAAATATTTCGTGCAAATGAATTTTGGTTTGTTCGTAACCTTCTTTAATATATATAAAATCGTCTGCGAACCGCATTTCGTATAAATTGGCTTTGAATTTTATGTCCATAAACTCTTCTATTCTCGAAACTGTTTGAGCAAAACGTTCAATTTGCAAGGGTTTTACAAGAAAATCGAGCGTTTCGTGTTCAAAACTTTCGACTGCATATTCAGGATGCGAAGTGATGTAAACACATATCGGAATTGTCATTAATTGTTTGCGCAATTCTAATCCGTTGGTTTTTGGCATATCGATATCTAGAAACAAAACATCGATTTTTTGCTTGTCGATTAACAACAATGCACTTTCTGCCGATGAAAAACTTCCTACAATTTTTATTGAAGGAAAATTTCGAGCTACAGAAATAACTTTTAGGCGAGCAACCTCATCATCGTCGACAACAATACAATTAAAAACCTTCATAAGTTATTGATTACTAAATCAAATATACAAAATTTTTAACTAAAAACGTATTCGTCTATTATTTTGCTTGTTAGTCTATTTTTTAGAAAGTATGTTTTGAATTGGTGCAATTTTGAATAAACAATTAAATCGTAAAGTATGAAATCAATTTTAATAATTTTATCAATAGTACTTTTTTCTTGCAATAAAAATGAAGATAATCCTGCTCAATCAAAAATATATCCAGAGGAAAATCCTATTGCAGAATTTATAACAGCAACACGAATAAATGAATTTGGAGCAATAGTGAACACTTCTTCTACGTCGCCAAAAGAAATTGGCTTTAGTTTTAAACCTTTAGTTAGCGGAAATTTAAATTCCGTTTTTCTAAGAATTCCAGATATTGGTGATAGTGTTCGAATAACAATTTGGGATGTCGCAACAAGATTTCCAATTTATACTGGCGATAATATTAAAAATTTATCCAATAAAGCATCGGGTAATATATTTATTATAAACCCAATAAAATTAATTAAGAATAAAGAGTTTATGATTACCATGAATACGACTTCATATTATGAATATCGCAGAAACGATTATAGCAATATAAATTATCCTGTTACAAATGGAAATATTTTAATAACTGGTTTCTATTATGCAATAACACCAAATGGCAATAGAGTTTTCCCGCTTAACAGTTACCAAAATTTATTACAAGGAAATGTAAGTTTTAATTTCCAAAGAACCGAATAAAATACTAATCAATTATAAATCAATTATTATGAAATCACTAATCTTATCCGTTTTAAGTTCAACACTAATTTTCTCATCTTGCAATAAAAGTGAAGATGACAATAAACCAGCAATCGAAATTTCAAAAACTGTAACCGTAACCACATTGGCGGGAAGCACACAAGGCGATGCAACTGGTACTCCAGCAGCAACTAAATTCAATGGTCCAGCATTATTGGCTATCATTACAACTGCATCTTCTTCAATTGGAACAATGTATGTAACCGATTTTTATAACAGTAAAATCAAGCGAGTTTATACAACTGGAACAACCGAAAATCTTACACTAACAGGCGATGCTTTATTAAATCCCTATGGAATTGCAACATTTGGAACAGATAAACTTTTTGTTTCTGATTCTGGAAATCATAAAATAAAAAAAATAATTTATGATAGCGATGCGGCTTCCGGCACAATTACAACTATTGCTGGTACAAGTTTTGGTGATGTGAATGGTTCGATTGGACTAGCTAAAATTAATAACCCAATTGGAGTTGCAGTTAACAATTCATTTGTAATTTTTGCTGATACTGGTAATCATAAAATTAAAATTTTAGCAACTACTGTAAACGATATAAATACAGTTATTGGCAATACTGCTGGTGATAATAATGCAACAGGAACAAGTGCTCTAATTAATAAACCTTACGGATTAATTGTTGATAATGCGGGAAACATCTATTTTGCAGATACTAAAAACAGTAAAATAAAAAAAACAACTCAATCAGGAGTTGTCACAACAATAGCAGGAAGTACAACAGGTGACAGCGATGGCGCTGTAACTTCAGCAAAGTTTAATAACCCTCAAGGTTTAGCAATCGATGCCGCTGGAAATATTTATGTGGCCGATACTGGTAACCATAAAATTAAAAAAATTTCAACAACAGGAATAGTAACAACAATTGCAGGAAGCACCGTTGGAGATCAAAATGGTGTTGGAACTTCGGCTAAATTTAACAGTCCAGTCGGAATTGTTGTTGATGCTGCTGGAAATTTATACATATCAGATTTTTTTAATCACAAAATCAAAAAAATAACTTTTAATTAAAATATTTATGAAAACACTAAAAACAATAGTCACTATTTTATTAATAATGTTAATAATGTTATTTTCTTGTGCTAAATCAGACGATGACAATCCGCCAACAGTAGAAAAACCAATAAATATAACTTTTACAACAATTGCAGGAAGTACCGAAGGTGATGAAGTTGGTACAGCAAATGCTTCTAAATTTAGGTCTCCAAGTAGTATCAATATTTATGGAGTTGATTTTTATGTATGTGATACAGACAACCATAGAATTAAATTACTAACTTCTAACAATACTGTCGAAAATAACGCTGGATCTGGAGTTTCTGGTGATTTAAATGGTGATTATATGCTTTCGAAATTTAAATATCCAATAGCTATTACAAACTGGAATGAAGAAAAATATATAGTAGATTCTGGTAACAATAAAATCAAAAAATTAATAAATCCAGGGATTATTTCGACAGCTGTTGGTGATATTTCTGGTGAATTATTGAATCCTAGAAGTATTGCATTTGATAAAGAAGGAGGCCTTTATATATGCGACACTGGACATAATAAAATAAAAAGAGCAGCATTTGCAACTGGTGGTGGATATATATTACAAACTATTGCTGGCAATGTTCAAGGCGATGGTATAAATTTTAATGAACCGTTTGGCATTGCGGTCGATGCTGCCAGAAATGTATTTGTTGCCGATTCTGGAAATTATAAAATCAAAAAAATAAATGTTAGCGAAGAAGTAACAACTTTTGCTGGAAGCACCGCTGGCGATGTTGATGGAGTTGGAACCAGGGCGAAATTTGGTTTTATAGAAGGAATAACTATCGATTCGCAAGGTAATTTATATGTTTCTGATACTGGTAATAATAAAATTAAAAAAATATTACCCACAGGACAAGTGATTTCATTAAATTCTGGTACAATTGGCGATTTTGATGGTTCTGGTCCAACGGCAAAAATTAAAATACCAAAAGGTTTATCGGTAACTGCTGATGGTCGAACATTATACTTTACAGATTCTGGTAATCATAAAATCAAAAAAATAACTTTTAATTAAAATGTAATGAAAAACTAATTTTATTATTTCTGTTAATAATTTCAATAAGTTGCAATAAATCTGACGTCGAGACTGATATAACTTTCTCAGCAAAAGGTTATACAGTTCCTGTAGAACTGACCATTAATGGTGTTACAAGACCAAGTAAAATTACTATTGCGGATGTCTCACCGCTGGGTTATTGCAGCAATGATTTTATGCTAGTAACTGGCACAAATGTTCCTTAGTATGGTACACTTTAAAGAAGCTGGATTTGAATTTAACAGAAACGAAACTACTATTGGTCAAGAACATGCAAATAGTAATGATAAAGAATTGGTTATAAATGAGCCAAATGATACTGGTTATTTATCTAAAGCTAATGGTGGTGGTCAAGTAACAGTATCTGTCAAAAACTATACTTTAACTTGTTACGCTAAAATATAATAACTCATTCAGATAATACAATCTATACTATAACAGCTAATTGGACAAGACCTTAGCTAAACTATATTCTTATGAAAAATTTAATTTTATAATTTACAGCTTTTTTTCTATTT
>JAYVBR010000472.1:0-5651 GCA_043750395.1 Bacteroidota bacterium
TTAACCCAAGTTGCAGGCGATATGTTAAAAAAAACATAAAATTTGGTCATAAATATGTTTTTTAGAGAAAAATTCAATTGAAATAAGCTGTGAACTCAATGTTTTCGATTAATATCAATTTGTAGTGACATTTTTGAGTATTGCTTTATTGTATTGAAATACAGTTCTTTGTCAAATGTATTTCAAACATTCAATGCGATTTAATCCAAAACACGACATCATCTGTGGATATTACAGATTGGTGGAGAGCTATCGCAATATTGATGACCGAATTTGTCACAGAACAATTTTGAATGTTGGATTTTTGACCGACCTGACCGCCTTTGATTTGAATATTATCCAGAAACACCTCTCGAATCTCGCTTGTGGAAAACCAGAATTGTTTGATGAGCCAAATGAGTTGATCTCTAGATATACAACCCAATTTTGGAACGAAATTGTGTCCAAAAAAAGAATTGATTTACCAAATATTGCAATTGCAAAAAATCAAAACTTAGTCGATATTGAAACTATCAAACACAAAGATGTTCGAGAGATTGGTGCCGAATGGTTGGGTTTTCAAACATTGGGACAACTCAAAGTGAAAGACTTTTTGATCTCAAAAGGTTGGGAGGAGCAGAAAGTACAATTGGCAATTTCTCAAATAATAGCTCGTGCCGTGTATCCATTTTCGGAACTTCGCACCAGCAAATGGATACAAGAAAATTCAGCCATTTGCGAAGTAACGGGTTATCCGATTGAGAAAATAACCAAAGACAAACTCTATCAAAGTGCCTTGGATTTATATGAAATAAAAGATTCGTTGGAGCAACATTTGTCAAGAAAAACCAATGAATTGTTTGATATTGAAGATAAAATTATTTTGTATGACTTGACCAACACTTACTTTGAAGGGCAAAAAAAGAACAGCAAACTGGCGCAATTTGGACGAAGTAAAGAAAAAAGAAGCGACGCAAAACTCATTGTTCTAGCACTTGTAACCAATCCCGAAGGATTTATAAAATATTCCAACGTATTTGAAGGAAACACCAGCGATAGTGCAACTTTGCCAACGATTATAGATAATTTAAGACTCAAAACCAGCACAACAGCAAGAGCATTAGTTGTCTTGGATGCAGGAATTGCCACAGCAGATAATTTATCATTATTAGAAACCAAAGAATATGATTATGTTTGCGTAAGCCGTTCTAAATTAAAAGATTACAAACCAGTATTAGGAAGTATTGTGCAAAGTGTGGAGACTAAAAACAAACAAATTTTGACTTTGCACAACGTCACAGCCGATAATATTACGGATTATTATTTGAAGGTAAAAAGCCCAGGAAAAACCCTCAAAGAGCAAGCTATGAAAACGCAATTTGAAACACGTTTTGAACAGGAATTAGAAAAGATTAAAACAGGACTTACCAAGAAACACAGCACTAAAAAAGCGGACAAAATCAATCAAAGAATTGGCAGGGCGATAGAGAAATATCCATCGGCAAGTAAATATTATCAGGTTCAAGTAAGCACTGATAAAAGCGATTTAGCAACAGATATTGTTTACCAAAAAGATCAAAAATTGCATCAAACAATGGTTGATAACTTGGGCGTTTACTTCATTAGAACCAATCTAAAACCAAAAGATGAGCAAACGCTTTGGACTATTTATAACACGATTCGAGAAATAGAAAGTACTTTTAGATGTTTGAAAACAGACTTGGATTTGCGTCCTATTTATCATAAAAATGATAATGCAACTATGGCACATTTGCATTTAGGAATTTTGGCTTATTGGTTAGTAAACACAATCAGATATCAACTAAAAGCTAACAAAATCAACCTGAATTGGCAAGAAATCGTCAGAATAGCAAACACTCAAAAAATCATCACTACTTATGCCAAAAATCAAAACGATGAAACGGTTTATATCAGACGATGTTCTGAACCAAACCAAAACATAAAATCTATTTATCAGTCATTAAAGTTCAAACACTATCCCTTCATAAAAAGAAAATCCGTAGTACACAGCTCGGAACTCAAAAAAAATAATTCGCATTATTATAAGGCGTTCAAAGATGGGTAGCTGCAAGTTGGGTTAATTATTTTTTGACAAGTCAAAGATAAAAAAAATTGCATAGCCTTTGTTACGGAAGATTTTTTTGAAGTAAGATTGGCGTAAAAGAAAAAGTTTATTGGGCCTATTTTAAACTTATAAATGGTATAAGTCTTTTAGTAGTTCTGATGGTTCAATGTTTAGAGCTTTTGCAATTTTGATAAGTTTAGAAATTTTCATTTCTTGAGTACCTTTTATATACTTTCTTAAATTTTCTACATCAAGACCAGCATCGTGAGCGACGTCTCGTTGGCGTAATTTTTTCTCGAAAATAATATTTTTAATATTGTTGCCAACTTTAATAACAATTGGCGAAATTGAGTTTTTCCTTTCAACTTTCATAATCGTAAAATTAAAAAAATCGATTTTTCTTAAATGATTGTTTATAATCGGTTGTATATTACCGATTTTAACAATACATTTGTAAAAATTTTATGTTAACATCAAAATCATAATTCTTATGAAAAAAATATTTTCTTTTCTTTTAATCTTAAATTGTACATTTTCTTGGTCTCAAAACTCGAACATTATTAGAACAACAGCTCCAACCGTTACAACAACACAAGCTGCTGCAATTGTTGCGCCTATTCCAGACACACCAAATTCAATTTGGTTTGATTATGACGTTCACGGCAATCAAATTAAAAGAAGAAAAATCTATTTGGCTCAAAACCGTGGAGGCAACTATATTGCACCATCAGAAATTAAAAATGAAGAAAAAAAATTTGAAGAAAGCGATATTTATAGCGATGTAAAATATTTTCCAAATCCTGTTGTAGAAATACTAAATGTGCAATGGATAAACGATAACGAAAAGTTTGTACAAAATATACAGGTTTTTAATTTATCTGGACAACTTATGGGAATGTTACCAATAGATCGCAATTATGAAGAGGTAGAAGTTGATTTTAGACTTTATCCATCAGGGTTTTATGAATTGGTTTTGATTTATAGCGATGGCAATCAGAAGACTCTAAAGATAGTTAAGAAGTAGTTTTTTCGGGTCGTATTTTTTAGATAACAGATTTCAGGTGGTAGTTTTCAGTCTTGGTCTCAGTTTTAATGGGAATTAGTATTACAAAACTCAAGAAGTATAGTGAACACAAACAACCCAAAACCGATAACATACAACCCAAAACTCAGAACAATACATTATACAACATACATTATAAAACAATACAATTTTCCAAAAACATGAAACATTTTTTCTCCCTTTTATTTACTTTAACTGTAACACAATTTGTTTTTTCGCAAGCACAAACTTTTCACGACACACAAGGCCAGTTCGAGGTTTCGCAGTCTGGACAAGCAACCTATACATTGCCCATTGCCTTGCCACCAAGTATGCAAGATGTTGGACCAACAATTAATTTAGTTTATTCTTCGGGGCAAATAGGTGGCATTGCGGGTCAAGGTTGGAACATTAGTGCTATTTCTAACATTAGTCGCATTGCGACCAGAATTGACATTGACGGATTTGTTGATGGTGTCGATTTTGATGACAATGACAAACTAGCTCTTGATGGACAACGATTATTAATTAAAACAGGGAATTATTGGGAAGATGGATCGACGTATGAAACTGAAGTGCAGAGCAATACAAGAGTAAAACTTATAGTTATTGCAGGCGTAATAACATTTGAAGTTACTGCACCAGATGGGTTCAAGTCACTTTATGGAGGAGCTATTTTTAGTGACATTACAGCATATTACATCAGTAGGTTCGAAGGTACCAAAGGTAATTTTATTACATATACTTACAATAAACCATTCAATAAAAGTTTGTGTATCAATGAAATATTATTTAGTGCAAACACAATCTCAAATCCAGTAGCACTAAACAAAATAAAATTTAATTATGATGTAGCTTCTAGAACCGAAAATGCATATGTTGGTGGTCAAAAAGTAGAAAAAGTAGAGATTTTAAACAATATTCAGGTTTATACAAATAATGCACTATTTAAAAGGTACCAATTGACTCATTTTGCTGATAATTTGGGTTACCAGAAAGTTTCAAAATTGCAAGAGTTTAATGGTGTTGATACTATTGGTGCAAATCCTGTGGAGTTTGAATATTACCCTCTAAGCTCAACTATATCGCGTGAAATAGTACCGTTAAATATAATAAATGCAAATAAAATAAAGCAATCTGATCTTGCAGGAGATTTTAACGGTGATGGTAATACTGATTTCATTAAGGGAAATGAATTTTTTAGAAATCAACTTTCTTCAAATCCAATAATCGAAACATTGCCATTTATTGCTAACAAGAATACAACTTTTGCGGTAAATACTAATATTAAGCCAAGTATAAATTCTATTTTAAATATTGAACAGAGTGGAAGCTATTTTGCAATTAAAAATTATGATTTTTCAAGTCCAACTGTCGAAATTAAAAACATTAAACAATTTTTAATTAATACAGCCGAAACTCCAATAACTTATTTAAGGTGTGGTCCTTACCCAACAACAGAAACACAAACTATTTCTTTGCCATTCAGAAAATTTTTAACAGGGGATTTTAACGGTGATGGAATTACTGAGTTGTTTTGCTATTCTCAAGGTCAGTCAAACATACCCAACGAGGTTTTTATTTATTGTAACACTGAAATAGATAGTGAGGGAAATGAATATCAAGTTGAGACTGGTTCAAGTATCTTAACTACTCGAGATTACAACACTAATCTAGTTAAATTAATAGATATAAATCCGATGTCATCATCAACAGAAGACACCAAAACTAATGCCAATTTTCTGAGTAACATTTACATCAATCCTGATAATAATTTCGTAATAGATTTTAATAGTGATGGAAAAGATGATATTTTAACAATGGATAATAATGGTAACTATAACGTTATAAATTTTAAATTATTGTTGCAAAGCCCTTGGTATGAATTTGAGTTAATTGGTCAAGGTAATTTTGCTGGTTATTCATCAAACAAACCTTTTATAATTGGGGACTTTAATGGAGATGGTAAAATAGATATAACACAACCAGCTGCAATAGGAAGCCCAGTTTGGAGATTTTTTTATTGTAATCCTAAAGTTAATAGTTCTAATAATTTTTTTGATGAAATTCCTGAAAATATTAATATACCCTACATACCTTACTCAACGGTTAGTAGTAATAGATGGTATGATTGGTATGAATATTTTGGTCTTGACGTTAATAAAGATGGTAAAACTGACTTAACTGTAATTAAAACGTCTGTATATACCCCAGATGACCCAGGCTATATGAATAGATATACAAACTATAGACCCGTTGTTTACTTAAAAAAAGATATTGGATTTCAACCTTATTATGATGGTGGTGCATATGAAATTCAAGGCAGTGACAGGTTTGAAGTAGTAGCAGTAAATAAACAAAAAAATTTCATCATTCAAGATTTAATAATTCTAGAAAAAAAATGGGAATTTCCAAATGGTATAACTCAATTTCCCACTTTTACCGCAAGTTTGCACAGCTTTAGTTCCAATGTAAATCAAGCAGATAGTTTTCGATTAAAAAAAATAACCCAATCAAATAGTGCAATCATAGATGACATTTTTT
>JAYVBR010000473.1:0-5632 GCA_043750395.1 Bacteroidota bacterium
GTGCAAATTTATGTAAAATACCATTAATAAAAGATGAATTCTAACGAAATCGATATCCATAAAGAGTTAAAGAAATATTTTGGCTTTTCTCAATTTAAAGGTTTACAAGAACAAGTTATTCGAAGTCTGTTGGCTCGGAACAATACATTTGTAATAATGCCAACAGGTGGCGGAAAATCTTTGTGCTATCAATTGCCAGCATTAATGCTTCCAGGAACAGCAATTGTTGTTTCTCCATTGATTGCATTAATGAAAAATCAAGTCGATGCAATTCGAAGTTTATCTTCAGAAAATGGCATTGCTCACGTTTTAAACTCCTCTTTAACCAAAACAGAAATCACACAGGTTAAGTCAGATATTTTGGCTGGAATAACCAAAATGCTTTATGTTGCGCCAGAATCATTAACAAAACAAGAATATACAGAGTTCCTGCAATCGGTGCCAATATCATTCGTTGCCATCGACGAAGCGCATTGTATTTCGGAATGGGGACACGATTTTCGACCAGAATATAGAAATCTAAAAACAATCATAAAGACTATTGGCGAAGTTCCCGTTATTGGATTAACCGCAACAGCAACGCCAAAAGTGCAAGAAGATATATTAAAAAACCTTGATATGTCTGATGCCACAACTTTTAAAGCATCATTCAATCGTCCGAATTTGTTTTATGAAGTTCGAACAAAAACTAAAAATATCGAAACAGATATTATTAGATTCATAAAAACCCACAAAGGGAAATCTGGAATTATATATTGCCTGAGTCGGAAAAAAGTAGAGGCAATTGCAGAAGTTTTGCAAGTAAATGGTATTTCGGCTGTTCCATATCACGCAGGTCTTGATGCTAAAACTAGAGCCAAACACCAAGATATGTTCCTGATGGAAGATGTCGATGTTGTGGTAGCAACAATAGCATTTGGAATGGGAATAGACAAACCCGATGTGCGATTTGTAATTCATCACGATATTCCAAAATCGCTTGAAAGTTATTATCAAGAAACAGGTCGTGGCGGTCGCGATGGTGGCGAAGGGCATTGTATGGCTTATTATTCATATAAAGATGTCGAAAAACTCGAGAAATTTATGTCGGGAAAACCAGTGGCCGAACAAGAAATTGGGTTTGCATTGCTGCAAGAAGTTGTTGGTTATGCCGAAACCTCGATTTCGAGACGCAAGTTTTTATTGCATTATTTCGGCGAAGAATTCAATTCAGAAACTGGCGATGGAGCCGATATGGACGACAATGTTCGCAACCCAAAAACTAAAGTCGAAGCACAAATTCAAGTTAAAAAATTGCTAGAAGTTGTTCGAGATACCAAACATTTATATAAATCTAAAGAAATAATTTATACGCTGATTGGTCGCTTAAATGCAATGATAAAAGCGCACAGAACCGATTCGCAATCGTTTTTTGGTTCTGGAATTGCATTCGAAGAAAAATATTGGATGGCACTTATTCGTCAAGTTCTTGTCGATGGATTTTTATCTAAAGATATTGAAACTTATGGTATTTTAAAAATAACCGAAAAAGGATTGAATTATATTAAAAATCCAGTTTCGTTTATGATGTCCGAAGACCACGAATATAACGAAAGTGAAGATGAAGCAATTGAAACCGCGGCGAAATCGTCTGGAACTGCTGACGAGGTTTTAATGGGAATGTTGCGTGACTTGCGTAAAAAAGTTGCTAAAAAATTGAATTTGCCGCCGTTTGTAGTTTTTCAAGATCCATCGATGGAAGATATGGCGCTTAAATATCCGATTACAATCGATGAAATGAGCAATATTCACGGAGTAGGCGAGGGTAAAGCTAAAAAATATGGTAAAGAATTTATAGAATTAATCGCCAGATATGTACAAGACAACGACATTGAACGTCCAGATGATTTAGTCGTAAAATCGACTGGAGCCAATTCGGTTAATAAATTGTACATCATTCAAAATATTGATAGAAAACTTTCTCTTGACGATATTGCAAGAGCCAAAGGTTTAAAAATGGACGATTTGATTAAAGAAATGGAACAAATTGTTTATTCTGGAACCAAACTCAATATTAAATATTGGATTGATGAAATGCTCGACGACGACCAACAAGAAGAAATTCATCAATATTATATGGAATCAGAATCCGATAATATTGAAAATGCTTTGAAAGAATTTGACGGTGATTACGACATTGACGAATTGCGCTTTATGCGGATTAAGTTCATTAGCGAAGTGGCAAATTAAATTTCAGATTTCAGATTTCATAAAAAATCCAATTTCGAATTTATCGGGATTGGATTTTTTTCTTTTTTAAAATTGAAAATTTTAGCGTAATTATAGTAAAAAACTTCTTAAAATATTCTTACTTCCCAAAAAAGACATCATACTTCACATTTTTATGTTATTTTGAATAAATTGTTGTTTGTTTGTATCAATAAAACAAAATAATTTTTTTAGGGTAGTAGTTTTTAAAATTATTTTACAATCCTGTTCTTCGAAAGTTGAGCAGGATTTTTTTATTACAATATTTCAATAAAAAAACTAAATTTACAGACTTGTAAATTTATGCTATGAAGTTTTTAGTAAGATTGTTATTTTTTATTTTGATATTCAATCCAGTTTTTGGACAAATCGCACTTGTTGATAGTATTAAAGCAGAAAAACTAATTTCGGATTTCCCGAAAAACATTCAAAATCAATCTGTTTTTAATTTGGCATTAACACAAATAAAAAAAAATGAATCATTTTTAGAAAACAATAATATTAAAGATGTTCAATTACAAAAATTAATTATTCCAGCCAAAAATTGCGTTATTTGGTCCGAAAAAAATGCAACTTCAAATGAACAATTAACTTGCAAATTGTTTTACTTAATTATTAATACCAAACTTTTTAACGTCAAAGAAATTTTTGAAGCTGGTAATGAATTATTAGTATATAAAGAAAATTTATCTAAAGAACAAGTTGCTAATGTTCTGAATTGTTTGACCATTGGTTTCAAAAAAAGCGAGGCATTCAACGAAATTATTAAAATAACGCCACTTCGAAAAAAGTATTTAGTCACAACAATTAAAAAAATTAGCGATATCGAAAACGATTTGGCACTTGCTTATTACAACACCAAAAATTTCAAATCAGCAATAAAAAGTTTTTTGAGAGTAAAAGAATATTTAAGAACCGAGAACGATTATTTGTTTGTTGCAAGTATGTCAAACAATACGGGTTTGTGTTATCTAAAATCGTATGATTATGCAAATGCAAGAAAATATTTTGATTTGGCAATTCAAGAATTAAACTTAACCAATGGAATCGAACATAAAGGAATGTCAAATGGATACAACGATTTTTTTAAAGCAGTTATAGTTTCTAATATTGCCAAAATTGATGTCGAAGAAGGTAAATTTATTAAAGCTGTTAAGGCATATAATTCATTAATAAATAAAACAAAAAAATTAAATGGACCAGAAAAATACAATATTCCAGAATCTTATTTGAATATTTCGAAAATTTATTTAAGATTGAACAACCCCAATTTAGCCCAAGTTTATTTAGACAGCACCAAAAAAACATTATTAAAAATTGTTTCCACAGATAATAAAATAGAGATAAATAACCTCGAAGCCAAAATAAATTTATTGAATCAAAACCCAGAAAAAGCAACCTTATTTTTTAATAAATCCAAAAAATTAACCGATTCGATCGCCCAAGTACAAATTGGGCGCGAAAATATTCTAGCGCAAGCAAAATATAATTCCGACGAAAAAGATCAAGAATTATTAGAAGCCAAAATTGATTTAAAATCAAAAGAAAAAATATCTAAATTTCAAAAAATTGGCTTGGCAATAACTTTCTTTTTATTGGTAATAATTGGTTTATTATATTATAAATCATTAAAAGACAGGTTAGTAATCAATAAACAAAAAGACTATTTGTCAAATTCATTATCAGAAAAAGACACATTGCTCAAAGAATTGCACCATCGTGTCAAAAACAATTTGCAAGTTATTGTAGGATTGATGCAACTGCAATCGCGGAAAATAAAAAGCCCAGAAATGACCGAATTGCTAATCGATTCTCAGCAACATATTAACAGTATGGCGTTGGTTCACGAAATGTTGTACCAGCAAAACGAGTTCGAATTGGTTCCAATGAACAAATATTTAACAGAATTGTCCAAACAAATTTCTCAAAATTTTTTAGACAAAAAAATAGAAATTGCTATTCAATGCATCGATGTTGAATTACCAATAAACAAAGCAATTCCGCTAGGATTAATGGTTAGCGAAATGATGACCAATAGCAATAAATATGCATTCGAAAACAAAACAGGAAACATTGCTATCGATTTAATTTCAAAATCAGCCAATATTTTCGAATTTAATTATGCCGATTCAGGAAAAGGTTTGCCTGATAATTTTGAAGAAATCAAATCCAAAACAATGGGTTTGCGTTTATTACAAATGCTTTCTGAAGAAATGAACGGTAACTTATCGATAAAAAACAATAACGGATTTAACGCTAATTTAATTTTTAATCGAAATGAAAAAGTTTAAAATTTATGTTGTCGAAGATATGGCAATTTCGCGATCAGCCTTGATAAGTTTGCTTGAAGATGCCGATTATGAAGTTGTTGGAAGCGCTGCCAATGCCAATAAAGCTTGGGATGATTTGCAATTTATTGATGTCGATTTGGCTTTGTTAGACATTAATTTGGCTGGTAAACAAGACGGAATTTGGTTGGCAGAAAAAATTCGAACCTCATTAAAAATGGCGATAGTTTTTTTGACTGCCTATGGCGATGAAGAAACAATTTCGAGATTAAGTAGCCTTAATCCCAATGGTTATTTAATGAAACCATACAACCAACCAACATTAATAACGACTATTAACATTGCATTAAAAGCCTATCAAAATTTGACCAAAAAAGAACTTGTAGATTTTTCGCCAACTTTGTCTGTAATTATCGAAGAAAGTGGTCAGAAAATAAAACTATTTCTAAATGACATCAATTACATTTTATCCGATGGGAATTATTTAGAAATTCATCTCGAAAATAAAATGCATATTATTCGCTCTAAACTGAAAGATTTTATAAAAAGTTTGCCTGAAAATAACTTTATTTTGCAAACCCATTTGCGATATGTCGTAAATTTAAAAAAAGTTACTGTTTTGAATAGTAACAATTTGAACATTAATCAAATTGTTATTTCTATTTCTAAATCATATAAAAATCAAATTGCGAAGTTTTTTGAATGATTTTTCTGGACTCAAGTACGATTTCGAACACTTTTTATTAATCGCTTCAAATGATTTGGCTTTTCTAACAAATTATATCAATACAAATTTTAGTCAGCATTCATTTTTAAACAAATTTGTCATTCCGACGAAGGAGGAATCTCAACAAACTTGAGCAAGAATCGTGAGCAACTAACGTGGGATTCCTTCGGAATGACAATGTTGGGCGGTTTTTCTTTTCAACACAAATGTTGGTCAGTATTCATTTTCAAGCCAAATATTGGGCGGGGTTTTCTTTTCAAACTAAATTTTAGTCAGCATTCATTTTCAAGCCAACTTTGTCATTCCGTAGGAATCTCAACAAACTTGAGCAAGTGTCGTGAGCAACTTGCGTGAGCAACTAACGTGGGAT
>JAYVBR010000474.1:0-5625 GCA_043750395.1 Bacteroidota bacterium
TCTATCGGCAGAAATTGTTGAAAATAAATTTTGAATATCTATTTCGTCTCCGTTCATCCAAAGAATATCTTCTTTATTAGCAAACAAGCTATTTAGCAAAGTTGTTTTGCCAACTTGTCTTGGTCCTAATAAAATAATTGCTTTTTTCTTAAAAAGCTTTAATTTTAATGTTTTTTCTAATATTCGATGAACCATAACATAAATAATTTATAGCAAAATTTAACTTTTTTGGATTTGATTCCGTAAAAGTAGTGACTTTTTTGGATTTGATTCCGTAAAAGTAGTAATTTTTTTGGATTTGATTCCGTAAAAGTAGTAACTTTTTTGGATTTGATTCCGTAAAATCAAACTTTAAACTTACGATATTCTTCTAATAAAGCATCCCAAACTAAACTTTGTTCGAATCTAGCAACGATATTATTTCTAGAATTAGAAACCAATTTACAAATTAAATCTTTGTCGTTTAGCAACCTATTCATTGAGTCAAAAATGTCATTTTCATTTTTAGATTTGATTATTAAACCATTAAAATTATCTTGAATTATTTCGTTGCAACCATTAATATTTGTTACGATACTTGGCAAATTCATCGCGCCAGCTTGCAAAACAACATTCGGAAAACCTTCGCGATAACTAGGGAAAATGAGCGCATTTGCAACAGCAAAATAAGGTCGAACATCTTCTTGAAAACCAACAGAAATTATTGATTTATTTTGTTTCAAAATTCTGTAAGTTTCTGGAAACAATGGATCTAAATCGTTTTCGAAATTGCCAACCAACAACAATCTAACATTTAGATTATTTACTAATATTTTTTCGAAAGCTGCAACTAATTCGTTGATTCCTTTATCAGAAACTAGTCGACCTACATAAATGAAAACAAAATCTTTTTTAGAAATATTTAGATTTTTCTTTAATTCTATTTTATCAATTTCAGAAAATAATTTTGGATTAAAATGGTTTAAATCAATTCCGTTAATGTTGCCGTTTGCGATAATTCTTAACGGTTTATTAGTAACTTTATATTTAATTAAATCTTTTTTAACGCCATTGCCTTCAGGAAAAATGTGTGTTGCAAACTGGCAAAGCAATCTGTCCATAAAAATAAAAAAACTTTTAGAAAAACCTGTTTTAGTCGGAAAAACTAAACCTGTAAAAGTGTGTATTCGAATTGGAACTTGAGCAAAATAACCAGCAATCATTGATAATAAACCAGCTTTTGGAGTTATTGAATGAATTATTGAAGGTTTTTCTTTTTTTAGAATTTTATATAATTTAAACAAAGAAATTAAATCTTGAATTGGCGCAATATGCCGTTGAAAAGCAACATCAATTATTTGGATTTTTTCGCGATTAGAAACATTTTTTAAATGATTGTCTTGACCAGAAATGGCAATAACTTCGAAATGTTCATTCAAAAAAGACAGTTGTCCTTTGAGCAAAATATCGAGCGATGAGGCTACGGTTGAAGTTCTAATTAATTTTTTTTTCAAGATATAGTTATTTCTTGGCTTTATATAATATGTAAAAATACAAAACTATTCCAAATGGAATTGCAAATAATGTAAGTACCTTTTCAGGAGATTTTTTTAGAAATTTTGTGTCTTTTAAAATTATGCTAGTTGAAATGTAGTGAATAGCCTCAATAAATTTTCTTTTCATTGAACTAGAAAGTTGCATAGATATTATTCTGTTATAAGAAAAACCTTTTGGATTTTTTAGATATTGAGAAAACATAGTATTGCTAGAGCCAGTAACTTGATAATCGGCAATAACCAAGATTTCATTTAATGTAGTAAGTTCAAAATCTTTATCAATTTGAAGATATTTGGTACCTAATCCGACATATTTTTCGTTTTCAAACAAAGGATATTCTGGATATTTATTAACGATTTCAGTTCTATAAACCAATTTTTTATCGCCAGTTCCGCCTGAACTATAAAAATTTTCGACAGTTGTAGCATTTGTTAAAAAAGGGGTGCCTATTAAATTTAGATTCAAATCAGCATCTAGCCCAATAATACCAGCAAATTTTTCTTTTTCAATATTATTCCATTTATTCAAAATTATTTCAACAGCATTTTTCGGCATAAAATCATCAGAATCGATGCAAGTATTTAGTTCTGTTTTGATGTTTTTATAAGCTGTGTTGTGAGCACCGTGCATTCCTTGATTTTCTTGATAAATGTATTTAATTTCTATTTTGTTTTCAGTAATCCAAGACTTTACAATTTCATTGGTATTGTCTTTTGAACCATCGTCAATAACAAGCCAACAAAAATCTTTATCAGATTGATTACAAAGACTTTCATAAAGTCTCGGCAATAAATCGGCACGGTTAAATGATGGTGTAAAAACGGTTAGTGTTTTCAAGAGTTATTTGCTATAAGTTCTAGGTATTTATTTTCTAAAATTTTTACATTCAAGTTAATATCATAACCAGAATCAATAATTTTTTGAGATGTATCGGTCTTTTTGTGATTTATAGATTTATAAATTTGTTCTGCCCAAAATTTCGGTGATTTGTTTAATGAAATAATTTTTACATTTTCATCAATTAAAATTGATTCAATTGGCACTCCATCAGAAATAAAACATTTTAATCCTGCAGCTTGGGCTTCGATTAATGAAACTGGCAAACCTTCGTCTATTGATGGAAATAAGAGAAAATCTATTGCTTGCAAAATTTGATTTACATCATTTCGAACGCCTAAAATTATAATTTTCTCTTCTAAATTAAGTTTCTTGATTTTGTTTTTCAAAGATTCAAATAATTTGCCTTTTCCAACAAAAAACATTTTAGAATTTGGATTAATTCTTAAAAATTCGTTAAAAACATCAATTGCAAAAACGTGATTTTTAGATTTAACAAAACTTCCAACATTTATAAAGTTAAGCGTTTGTTGGGCATTAAGTTCTAGTCTTTTTTCTGGATCTAAAATTTTGCTGTATTTAAAATCACTCGTATCAATAGCGTTTTTCATTATAAAAGCCTGATTTGCTATTTCATTACCAAAAAGCGATATACTAGCTTGTTGCCCGCAAGAAAAATAAGTATTCAAATATTTTAACATACTTTTTTTCCAAAACAATTTAAAAGGAAGTTTTAAATCATAAATATGTTTGGTATAATGACCGTGCGCAATTACAACAGGAACCTTGCGCTTGAAAGCTTCTTTATAAATATAAAAGCCAAGTTCGCAAGAATGACCGTGAATTATTGAATAATTATTTGTGTCAAAAAAATTATTTAATTGTTTTTTATAATTTTTTAATTTGAATGGGTTTATTGGTGGCAATCTAAAAATTCTTCCTCCAAGATCCAAAATTTCTTGTTCGAACGCACCAATTTCTTGACGATGAACAACGAAATCAAATTGAATTTTTAATCGATCGATTTTTCGATAATAATTCATTATGTTGGTTTCGGCTCCGCCTCTATTCAAAACAGTAAAAATTTGTAAAACTCTTATTGGCTCTGGCATAGAATTATTTTTTAATGATTTTTTTAATAAGCAATAGCATTAAAAATAATGGAAAAACCAATCTGTATTTCGCAAAAAAGAAAAATAATTTCCAATGAATCGGTAAATATTTGAATTCAAAATTAGCAATCGAAAAGCAATATCGTTTGTTAGTAATAATAGTTTTCAAATTTATATATTTAGTTATGAATGAATGATTTGCATTCAGTTCATTTAAACCTAATCCGATAATACTCATTGAAATTCGATTTTGAAATGCTTGTTGGTAGTTGTTTTCCAATTTTTTCTCTATCAGAAAATCTGATATATAATTGAACATTACTTGTATTTGGTTATACAAAGGAAATCTGTATTGAGTTGTCATTGAAACCAAATTAGATTTTCGATAATGGTACAAGCATTCATTAATATAAAAACAAGATTTAACATAATAAAAACAATTGGTTGAAAATAATATATCTTCTGAACCAATAATTTTACAATCAATAAATTGAATGTTATTGTTTTTTATTATTGACGATTTATAAAGTTTTCCCCAAGCTGTTACTAAAGAATCTGCTTGTTCTGGTTGAGATAAATCTTTTCCGTTAAGTCCAATAATTCTTTGGTGTAACTTGACACATTCTTCTTGGTTGAAAGCTTTTTCAAATGGCAGAATGAATTTCTTTTCTGAAAAAGACAAATATTCTTTGGTGTAAGAAAATAAAATTACATCAGTTTTACCGTCATTAATTTTCAAAATACATTTTTCGATGGTTTCTAAATGCAACCAATCATCACTATCTAGAAACATTAAATATTCTCCAGAAGCAACTTTAATTCCAGAATTTCTTGCGCCCGACAAACCCTGATTTTCTTGATTAATTAATATTATGCGTTTATCATTTTTAGAAAATTGTTCAATAATCGAAACCGAATTATCTAATGTTCCATCATTAATAATTATTATTTCAAGATTTTTATAGGTTTGATTAACAACACTTTCAATACATTGTTTCAAATATATTTCAACATTATATGCAGGAATAATAATTGATATTTTATTGTTAAAACTCATTAAAAATTAAAATATTGAATTAATAAAAAAAAATGTGTTACAGCTAAAAAATTAAACCAAAATTACATTTAATAAAAAAGAAAATAGGCAATATACCAAGATAATTAAACCAATTAGTTGGTGTTGATTTTTATAGAACTTGACTTTTATTAAAGGATAAATTATAATAATTCCCATCATAAACCAAGATAAATAAGCAAATCTATTTGAATAATTGGCTCTGATAACTAATATCCAAAAAGCATTAACGGTTAAATAAATATTAACCAATTGAATGTAAAACAAATCGTTGAATTTTTTTTTATAAATATAAAACCAAGCTGCAAAAACCGCACTTGCGCTATAAATTATAAAATCCCAACGAAAACCTAATTTCAAAACTACGCCTTCAGAATCTTGATCAAAAGCACCAATGTAACCTTCAAAATCGGATTTATTTCCAAAACCTATGTTTAAAAACACATTTTGAATGACGCTACCAATTACTATTGAAACTGGAATTGAAAGTAACCAAAAGAAAAAATAAGTTTTATTGTTTTTATGAAACAAAGTCAAAATATAAGCTACCAATATTATGTATATGGATTGGTGAATTAAAACTGCAGTTGCTAAAAATAAAATTTTAAAAATAACATTTCTTTGACAAAAAGCCAATAAAAATATAGAAGTTGCTATTCCATTTCTAATTCCATTAGTTCCATATGCCCAAAAAGAAAAAGAAGCAATTAGAATTAAAAAAGAATAAAACCAATATTCTTTAAAAACTTTTTTTGAAAAAAAATACAATGGCGTAATATATAAAACTGCACAAAAAAAGAAAAAAAATTTGGCACTAGAAAAGCTAGAAAAAAAATACATCAACCATTCAAACAAAATGTCTTTTTTGAAAACAGGCAAATCACCATTTTGGAAATCTGCAAATTGATAACTATAATTCATCATATCGCCAAATTGATAACTTATTGGGCGAAATCCTGTATATAAAAGCAAAATTATTAATAAAATATAACCAAAAAAATTAATAGTTTTTATATTTGATTTGTTATCAAGACTTGTTTGATTGCTTCTAAAAAAAGTAATTAA
>JAYVBR010000475.1:0-2411 GCA_043750395.1 Bacteroidota bacterium
TGTAAAAGACGGAACTTATATGAAACGTTTTCAAGAAGCAATGAATTTTTTCTATAAAAAACATTTCAAGGTTTCTGTTTTCTTTTCAATATTTATGAAAATCGGAATTGTTTTATTTTCATTCATCAAAAAGTTTCAAGGCAAACCGGTTACCAAAACCGAACCAGAAAATTATATCCTGATTTCTGATAATGAAAATTTGAAACAAAAACTCGAAAATCAGTTCAAAAAACCAGTCCAAATGTCATCTCGAAACTTCAATTATACGAAATCGATTGCGTCAAAAATCAATTGCGAAATTATATTTGATAATAATTACATAGATTTCAAAACAATAATTGAATTATTAGAAACGAATAAAAATCGAAATTTTACTTTCAAAATTTTACCTCAAAATTCTAATTTTCTGATTGGTAGCTACAGTTCTAACGATCGTGGCGAAGTTTTGATTTTAGATTTTTGATTAACGATTTATGATCTCAGATTTCATAAAAAACTTTGTGACTTTGTGACTTTGTGGCAAATAAAGAATTACAATAATTCGTGTCAAAATCATAAAAACATTTACTATTTTTGCACAAACAAACCTAGAAATTATTTTTTCATACATATATCATGGCAAGATTTGAATTGAAACTTCCAAAAATGGGAGAAAGCGTCGCAGAAGCAACCATAACCAATTGGTTGAAACAAGTTGGAGACAAAATCGAAATGGACGAAGCCGTTCTTGAAATAGCAACCGATAAAGTCGATAGCGAAGTTCCAAGCGAAGTTGCTGGAATTCTCGTGGAACAACTTTTCCAGAAAGACGATTTAGTTCAAGTTGGACAAACCATAGCAATTATTGAAACGAATACCGATGTTTCGAGTGGAAATACAGCAACTCCAATTGTAGAATCTGCTACAATTGAAGCACAAGAAATCATAAAAAAAATGGAAATTGTCAAAGAATCTGTTGCAATTCCAACATCAGATTTCAAAGATTCAGATAAATTTTATTCGCCATTAGTCAAAAACATAGCGCAATCAGAAGGAATATCGCTTGTAGAACTCGAACTAATCGAAGGAACAGGAAAAGACGGTCGATTGACAAAAACCGATATTTTAGATTACGTAAAAAATAGATCGCAATTTGCAGTTAGCAATCCACAGGCTGAAGATAACAGTTCGCAGATTTCAGAAAGCATTGTTAAGGTTGCAGATAGCAAAATTATGTCGGCAGCAATTATACCGAGCGCAATCGAGATACAACAAGTTGCTCAAAACCTACAACCGACAACTCACAACGTACAACCAATATCAGTAAACGGTGGCGACGAAATTATTGAAATGGACAGAATGCGAAAGCTAATTTCTGGATATATGGTCGCATCGGTGCAAACCTCGGCGCACGTGCAATCGTTCATCGAAGTTGACGTTACAAACATTGTAAAATGGAGAGATAAAGTCAAAACAGCATTCGAAAAACGTGAAGGCGAAAAGCTGACCTACACACCAATTTTAATGGAAGCAATTGCCAGAGCATTAAAAGATTTCCCGATGATGAATATCTCTGTGCAAGGCGATTTCATTATCAAAAAGAAAAATATAAACCTCGGAATGGCAGCCGCTTTGCCAAACGGAAACCTAATTGTTCCAGTTATCAAAAATGCCGATCAACTCAACCTTGTTGGAATGGCAAAGGCCGTTAATGATTTAGGAAACCGAGCCAAACAAGGCAAGCTAAAACCAGACGATACACAAGGGGGAACCTATACCGTTACTAACGTCGGAACATTCGGTAGCGTTTTCGGAACACCAATTATCAACCAACCACAAGTCGGAATTATGGCATTGGGCGCAATTCGAAAAGTTCCTGCCGTTATCGAGACTCCAGAAGGCGATTTCATTGGTATTCGTCAAAAAATGTTCCTTTCGCACAGTTACGATCACCGAGTTGTCGATGGCGCACTTGGCGGAAGTTTCGTCAAGCGAGTAGCAGAATATCTTGAAGCATTTGATATTAATAGAGATTTTTAGTAGCCATTTCCTGCTTTCATTCCAAATCTTTTTTAATTTCAATTGCCACGGTTTAAACCCGTGGCAATTGAAATTAAAAAAGGATTTTCCCTTCAAACGAAGTTCATCGAACACCCATGAAAATAGAAAATAAGTGAGGTAATCAGGGCTATGAATCCCAAATTCTAAGAAATTCAAATTAAAAAATGACCAATGAATTACAAAATATCATTTCAGGAACGAAGCAAGTTAAGCACGGAACTTTTATCCAAACAATTGCCAACTACCTTAGCCGAAGCCAAGAAACAAGTCTTGTGGCTGCAAACCATAAGCACAACAAAAACGAAGAAGAAAAGAGATTTCAATAAAAATAGTTAAACATTGGAATTTATCACGTCTTTTAGGACGAGATC
>JAYVBR010000476.1:0-5621 GCA_043750395.1 Bacteroidota bacterium
TCAATTGCAAAAATAGCAGTTTTAAATTCAGATTTTAGTATTCTAGAAACTGCCGCAATTAAAGGCGGAGTTGCTTTATTACTAACAAATGCTAATGCTGGCGATCCATCAGGAAAATTCACAGTTTTTGCTCCAACTAACGGTGCATTCGAAAGACTTGGATTAAATTCTGATAATTTAGCCGATTTAGATTCAAATTTTTTAACAAATACACTTAATTATGCCATTTCAAATGGAGATTTATTAAGTAGTTCGTTTAGTTCGACTGTTCCAACAGCATCAACATTCGAAGGAAATACCAGAAAATTTATAACCAAAAACGGAGATAAATATATTAATGGTTCAAAAATAATATCAACGGATATTGCTGCTGCAAATGGAACTGTTCATTCTATTGACAAAGTTTTGCTGGCAACAAATGGTAATATTGTTCAATCGGCGATTGCGGTTCAAACTGGAAAAGTATTTGTAAAACCTGAGTTAACTTATTTGGTAGCAGCAGTTTTATGGGCCGATCCAGCAATTTTGACAGCATTAACAACCTCGCCATCATTGACAGTTTTTGCTCCAACTGACGAAGCTTTTATTAAATTAGGTTTATTAAAAGGGTTAACATTTACTAAACCAAAAGATATAGAATTAATTGATAAAGCAACTGTTACCGCAGTTCTACTTAATAACGTTCTTGGCGGTGGAAAATTTACACCTGAACTATCTTCAGGAGCAAATGCATCTGTTGGTGGCGGAACATTAACACTTGGTGCATTCGAAAACGGTGTCTTGACTGTAAAAGGCAACGGAAATTCAAATCCAGCCAAAATGGTTATTCCAGATATTCAAGCTAAAAATGGTGTTATTCATATTATTGATACTGTTTTATTGCCGTAAATAAAATTCAAAAATCATCAAAAAAAGCCTTTGAAATTAAATTTTTAAAGGCTTTTTTTTCATTTATCAAATCTTAAACTTATGCCATTTAGATTTATAAAAAGCCTAAGAAAACTTAATTATTTTTTGTCAAAACTAGGATAAAAAATATTGCATAGCATTTGCTTTGGAATATTTTTTTGACGAAGGATTGGTAAAAGAAAAAGTTTTTCGGGCTATTTTATATGTCTAAATGGTATTATATGACTTTATATTCCATAAATGTTTCAAAAAAAATATTTTATGATAAAAAAACCAAATCGAAAGTTTCAACGTAATTGATATTATAACTTTAAAAATAAAATCTCAATGAAAGCAAATGGCTTAATATTGACTGATAAAAACGGCAATATGTAAAATCTTAAAATAGCTGATAACAACCAGTCAAACGTAGTAATTCACATTATTGATTTGGTATTTAAACCAAAAGCATAAAGTTTCATAAACTTTGTTTTGTTTGTTTTGTTAGAAGAGGAAGAAATCATTCGTCCTCTTTTTTAACTATTCTGACCTCAAAAATAGATTTTTAGAAAATAAAAGTATATTTTTATTGCATTAATTTATAACATTATGACACAAGAAGAGATATTGCCTTTGGTTCTTAAAAAAGACGATAAAGCATTTACAACTTTATATGAAATGTATTCCAAAAATGTTTTTGGAGTAATTTACAATTTAATAAAAGACAAAGAAGAAGCCGAAGATGTACTGCAAGAAGTGTTTGTAAAAATCTGGAAAAACATCGATTCTTACAACGAATCGAAAGGTCGATTATACACCTGGATTGTCAATATTGCCAGAAATGCAACCATTGATAAATTGAGATCTAAAGGTTATAACAACAGCCAAAAAAATTCGACATTAGACAATTTTGTTAATGTTCTCGATGATAACAGTCGTTTTATAAATAAAATTGATAGTATTGGAATATCTAATTTTATTTCAAAATTAAAACCAAAATGCATTCAGATTATCGAATTGCTTTTCTATAAAGGCTACACACAACAAGAAGCTTCAGACGAATTAGAAATTCCGCTTGGCACCATAAAAACCCAAAACCGCAATTGTATTAACGACCTACGTAATTATTTAGCAGTCTAATGGAAACAAAAGAATACATAGAATCAGGAATTTTAGAACTTTATGTTTTTGGTGCATTATCAGATGCCGAAACTGCCGAAGTAGCTAAGATGGCACAACAATTTTCAGAAATTCAGACAGAAATCCTGTCAATCGAAAAAGCAATTATGACATTGAATTTTAGTATGTCGCCAAAATTATCAGCAGATAATTATGCTAGAATCAAAGCTAAAATTTTTGACATTAATGATAGAATTATTCATATTAAAACCGATTCAGAATCAAGTTCTAGTAATTGGAAATCATATATAGGTTGGGCTGCAGCACTTGTTTTTGCGGCGGGAATTGGTTATCAATATATGGAAACTCAAAAAATTGAAAACCAAGTTGTCTCAATTGAGAAAGAAAAATCTAAACTAAAAATCGATTTGAATTCGCTTGAATTAAAAAATAAAAATGCCGAGCAAATTTTGGCGGTTGTTCGCGATGAGAAAAACACAATTGTTCTGCTTGCTGGCCAAGCAATTGCTCCAAATGCAAAAGCTAAAATTTATTGGAACCAAGAAACACAAGTTGTATATGTTGATGCAAGCGGTTTGCCAGAGCCACCATTAGGAATGGAATATCAGATTTGGAGCCTAAAAATGAATCCGTTAACGCCAACAAGCATCGGATTGTTAACCGATTTCAAAGATAACGAATCTAAATTGTTTGCAGTAAATTCAACCCAAGATGCCGAAGCTTTCGGAATCACACTTGAACCAAAAGGAGGCAGTTTAACGCCAACAATGGAACAACTTTATACTTTAGGAAAAGTTTAGAAATATTTTTAAAATTGAAAAAAAACCAGTTTAAAGAAATTAGACTGGTTTTTTTATTTTATAATTATTTAAGCCGATAAAACCCCTAAACTTTGAATTAATTGTTTGGCACTTGTTGGTTTTTGAATAAAACTTTTAACGACTTTAAAAGTTTGCGAACGTTCAATTTCGGCTTTATCGATTGTAGATGAAATAACGTGAATATTCAATTTATCTTTAAAAGGAAGACTTTCTAAAGCTTCAAGAAATTGCCAACCGTCAAGTACAGGCATATTCAAATCTAAGAAAATGATGTCTGGAAATTTTTCGTTATTGGCATCCAAAGTTTTCAAACCCTCGAGGGCTTCATAACCATTTTTTACGGTATCAATTTTATTGAAATTTTCAATATTGGATAGAATTTTCTTAAAAACCATTACAAAAATGGCGTCATCATCGATAATGTATGTAAATTCAAATTTGTTCATATAGGGAAACTTTAAATTCAGAGCCTTCGTTAATTTTACTTGTTACTTCTATTTTTCCGCCAAGAGATTCTATATGATTTTTTGTCATAAATAATCCTATACCTAAAGCATCTTCATTGTTGTGAAAAGTGTTATACATTCCAAAAATTTTATCTTTATTTTTGTCTAAATCAATCCCAATTCCGTTGTCTTTAACAATAATTCTGCATATTGTTCCAGTTTTTTTAGCCGAAATTTCAATTTCTGGATTTAAAACTTTAGATTTATATTTAATAGAATTCGATACCAAATTTAAAATTATACTTTCAAAATAAGAAGGAATTGTATTAATTGTCAAATCGTTATTAATATTTATTTTAACATCTACTTTTTCATTTATTATAATTGCATTTATAGAGTGTAAAACTTTTTCGACTTCAGATTTTATATTTATCTGAACTTTTAAATTATCTGGGTTTGTTCTAACATTTATTGTTTCATTCAAATAATGCAAAGTTTCGGTTAATTTATCATTACTTGCTTTTAATAACTTATAATATTCTTGTTTTTCTTCAACATCTTTTGTCTCTTCTATCAAATCTAAAAGCATTGAAATATTGCAAGAATTCGAACGGATATTATGCGAAACTATATACGTAAAATTAACTAATTTTTGGTTTTGAACTTGAGAAATTTCGTACAAACGCTTAATTTCTTCGGTTGCTACTTTATTTTTGTTAATGTCGCGTGTAATGACAATATATTTAGTATGAACACCTTGATCATCATATAATACAGACGCTGTATCTTCCCTCCAAAAATAAGCTCCTGATTTAGTTTTTAACCTAAATTCATATTTAAAACTTGGATTTTTTAGTGCCAAATTTTTAGCAACAAACATTCTAATATACTCTCTATCATCAGGGTGCATTCTTTGCAGAATATCTTCTGAATTCATTTGCAAAGTCTCTTGAACCGAATATCCAAATAAATCACAGTACGATTTAGAAGCATAAGTTACCTTAGATTTTTCAATAACTACAAATCCATCTGACGAGTATTCTGAAATTAAACTGACTTTTCGTTCACTTTCAATTAATTTTTTTTCAATTTCTGATGAATAAAAATGCTCTAACATTAAAGCCAAAATATCTGCAACGGACTTAGCAAATGCCAAGTCAGATTCATTCCAAACTCTTGGTTTATCTCGATGTTCACAGCATAAAACACCAGTAACTTTTCCGTTTTCACGAATTGGTAAATCTAACATATCAGTTATACCAAGCGGAATTAAGTAGCTTTCTTTTAACTCTTGAGTGTATTGATTGGTCATAACATCGTCTGCAACAATAGCAATTCCGTCAGACAAAGCCTGAAAATAAATTGGCAAATCTCGTTGGTCAATGTCAATATGTGTCAAATGTGCTTTGGCATCATTATCAAATAAATTGACACATTTTAATTTTTCATCTTCGATTTTCCAATAACTTGCTCGATCAATATTTAATCCTTCTACTAAAGATTCTGTAATGACATTAAAAATATCTGTAACAGAGTTTTTTTCTACAAATGATGTTTTGTTTAATTTTAGTATTAATTCAAAATGTCTTTGCGTGAATAAAAGATTTTTACTTATTTTACTTTTTTCCATCTAATTGTATATAAACCTTTTAAATAATTCATAAAATTAAACTTATTTTCGAAAGTACCAAATGTAAATACTATAAATCTACATTTCTATTAAAAATTTGACAAAAAAATTAATTTTAAATAATTGTTAATATTGTAGTTTAAATTTTATTTGTAGAAGTAAATTTTAAAATTTTAATATTTGTTGAATTATTTTCAAATAGTAAAAATTCAAATAATGCCAAATTTAAAAAGCCTATATTTGCAAAAATTATAATAAAAATGAGCACTTTCGAGCAATTCAATCTTCCAAAATCAATACAAAAAGCCATCGACGAATTGGGTTTTACAACACCAACTCCAATTCAAGAAAAATCTTTTTCGGTAATAATGTCTGGTCGTGATATGATGGGAATTGCACAAACTGGAACCGGAAAAACATTTGCTTATTTATTGCCACTTCTAAAATTATATAAATTTACACCAACCAATACTCCCAAAATTGTAATCTTGGTTCCAACTCGAGAATTGGTGGTGCAAGTTGTCGAAGAAGTTGAAAAATTGGCCAAATATATGTCAATCAGAACACTTGGTGTTTATGGTGGAGTAAATATTAATACACAGAAAAAAGCAGTTTTCGAAGGAATTGATATTTTAGTTGGAACACCAGGTCGAATTATGGATTTAGCGCTCGATGCTTATATCAGGTTCGATGAAA
>JAYVBR010000477.1:0-2409 GCA_043750395.1 Bacteroidota bacterium
ACTCCTTTTATAAACGGAATTTCTTCAAGCGACTATTTTTCAATTATCGAAGACGCGATTTGCAATAATCATCCTAAAGAAAATGTAATTCTGCTTGAAATTGAACCTGAAAAGCAAAATACAAAAATCGATTTCTATTATTGCAAACGCGATATTGGTATTCCGATTGTTTGTGTTACCGAAATCTTAAAAAAAGAAAAAAAACTTTTTTATAAAAATGAAAAAGGAAATGAAATTGAAATAAAAAGAATTTATAACCGAGTAATTTTTGACGAACTAGAATTAAGAAAAGATTTAAACCTAAATTTTAGTTTTTCTGATGATTTAGAGGTAGAATGGGCTGGACATCCTAATTGGTTTTTCAGAATCTCTAAATTTATTCTTCCATTATTGAAAGGAAAGTATTTTATTGATACCACATTATTATCAGACTTAAAAGAAATTCCAACAGATTTAGAAAATTATGTTTTAAAACCATTGTTCTCATTTTCAGGAACGGGAGTAATTTTTCACGTCAAAAAAGAAGATATTGAGGCAGTTGTCGAAAAAGAATTATACATTCTTCAGAAAAAAGTAAATTATATTCCTATTGTTCAAGCACCAGATGCCAAAGTAAAAGCCGAAGTTCGAGTGCTTTGTGTTTGGAAAAAACTTGATGTCGCTCCTACTCTACTTTGCAATTTAGTTCGATTGAGTCGTGGAGAAATGATTGGAGTAAAGTTCAATAAAGACAAAGACTGGGTTGGTGGAACTATTGGATTGTTCGAGAGATAAAAATTGAATATTTATTATTTGATTAAATAAAATTTAAATAAATTCAATTTTCTGAACGTTTTCTTCATTTATAGAATCAAAGAAACCTTGGTCGCTCATCCAATCATCACTATATATTTTACTCATATATCTAGAACCGTGATCTGGTAATAATACTACTATATTGCTATTTTCATCAAATTCTCCATCTTCAGAATATTGTCTAATAGCTTGAATTACAGCACCAGATGTGTAACCTAAAAACATTCCTTCTTTCAATGTTAATTCTCTTGATGCGTGAGCACTTGACTCATCACTAACTTTTACAAATTTATCGATAACATCAAAATCGGTTGCCGAAGGAATTAAGTTTTTACCTAAACCTTCTATTCTATAAGGATAGATTTCATTCGAATCAAATTCTTTGGTTTCGTGAAATTTTTGTAAAACAGAACCAAAAGCATCAACTCCAAGAATTTTTATATTTGGATTTTTTTCTTTCAAATAACGACCAACACCCGAAATTGTTCCACCAGTTCCTGAACAACATACAAAATGTGTTATTTTGCCTTTGGTTTGATCCCAAATTTCTGGACCAGTTGTTTTATAATGAGCTTCAACATTTAATTCATTAAAATATTGATTGATATAAACAGAACCTTTAGTCTCTTCGTGTAATCTTTTTGCTACACTATAATAAGACCTTTTATCGTCAACAGCAACAGAAGCTGGGCAAACATAAACTTTCGCACCTAAGCTCCTTAGCATATCAATTTTGTCTTTTGATGATTTATTGCTAACTGCCAAAATACAATTATAACCTTTAATAATACTAACCATTGCAATACTAAAACCAGTATTTCCAGAAGTAGTTTCTATAATTGTATCACCAGGACTCAAAATCCCTTTACGCTCTGCTTCTTCAATTATGTATAATGCAATCCTATCCTTCGAGGAGTGTCCAGGATTAAAAGCTTCAACCTTCGCAAAAAAGTTACCTTTTAAATTTTCGGTAATTTTATCTATCTTAATTAATGGTGTATTACCTATTAATTCTAATATACTTTTGTAGGCTTGAATTTCTTGTTTCATATAAAAAAATTAATCAACAAATATTAAATAATTTAAGTTGACACTATTTTAACTTTGCAAATTTAAGGAATTTATTTGAGAATATAAATTTATACTTGAATTTTATTTAAAATCAAAGAACTTAATCTTGAATTTATTTTTTTAAATTTACAGGAAATTCAATAAGATGAACTTTCTCGCACACATATTTCTTTCTGGAAACAACGATTTTATTAAAATCGGCAATTTTATGGCCGATGGCATTCGTGGCAACGATTATTTGAATTTTCCTGATGATGTTAAAAAAGGAATTCTTTTACACCGTCAAATCGATACTTTTACAGATTCGCATTTGGTTTACCGAAAAAGCAAACACCGGTTGCACGAAAAATATGGTCATTATTCTGGAGTGATAATGGATATTCTTTACGACCATTTTTTGGCTAAAAACTGGATTAACTATTCTAAAGAAAAACTTGAGGATTTTGCTAGTAATTTCTACAAATCATTATTTGATAATGAATCTATTCTAACCGAAAAAACCAAAAATATGCTTCCTTATATGTATGATAGAAATTGGTTAGT
>JAYVBR010000478.1:0-2405 GCA_043750395.1 Bacteroidota bacterium
ATTTAAAATGTCTTATAAATCAGTCTTTTTTTCTCTATTATTTCTGACATTAATGTCTTGCATAAGCACAAAATCTACATTAATGAATGTTGATAACAATGCGCCAATTCCGAAATTGACCAAGCAAAATACTTTTATTTTAACAGAAATCAGCAATGACTCTAAATTCGGATTTGACAAAGATTATCCAGTAAATGTATTTTATAGAAATTCAAACGATGAAGAAATCAATTGCAATCGATTTTTAAATGCACTTTCTGGACCTAATGAAGAAATAATTTCTTTCAAAAAAACTGGCATTTGTTGTCCATTTCCAAGTAAAAACATCAATACTGGTGGAGGATTTTTGGCTGTATATGAAATTAGTTATGAAGGTTTAAAAAATCCGAAAATTTTATACCTTAATATATATGAAAAAGGTTTGCTTTTGGCTCCAATTGGATTTAGCATAAAAAAATAAATACAAAATAATGAATATCAATAATATTCCTCAAATAAAACATACCGAAAGTGGCAATTTCTTTCTTTTAGCTGGTCCTTGCGCTATCGAAGGCGAAGAAATGGCAATGAGAATCGCACAAAAATTGGTTAGAATAACCGATAAATTACAAATTCCTTATGTTTTTAAAGGTTCGTTTAAAAAAGCAAATCGTTCAAGAATTGATAGTTTTTCAGGAATTGGCGATGAAAAAGCTTTGAAAATTCTACATAAAGTTTCGAAAGAATTTGGAGTTCCAACAGTTACAGATATTCACACCAATGAAGATGCCGCAATGGCAGCCGAATATGTTGATATTTTACAAATTCCAGCTTTTTTGGTACGTCAAACCGATTTGGTTGTTGCAGCTGCAAATACAGGAAAAATTGTGAACCTGAAAAAAGGGCAATTTATGAGTCCCGAAAGTATGATACACGCAGTTCAAAAAGTTTTGGATTGTCACAATAAGAATGTTATGGTAACCGATCGTGGTTCGATGTTTGGTTATCAAGACATGATTGTTGATTTTCGTGGCATTCCGACAATGCAACAATATGCAACTACGGTTTTGGACGTAACTCACTCGTTACAACAACCAAATCAGGTAGTTGGCGTTACTGGTGGACGACCAAATATGATAGAAACTGTTGCCAAAGCAGGAATTGCAGTTGGTGTTGATGGCATTTTTATAGAAACCCATTTCGATCCAGCAAATGCAAAAAGTGACGGCGCAAATATGTTGCATTTAGATCTTTTTGAAGGTTTAATGACGCGATTAGTTGCAATTCGTCAGACAATCAATAAATTTTAATTTACGAAAAATGCTTTAAAAAAATAAAGCCTAGCCCTGATAGCAGCGGAAATCCTTTTTGATTTTTAGAAATTTTTCATTTCTAAAAAAATAAAAAGATTGAAGTGAATAGCAGGAAAAAGCTTCAAATAAATATAATGAAAAAAATAATTTTAGTATTATTAATGATTTTGAGTTTTGTTAATTCAAACGCTCAAGATATTTCTACAGAAAAATATACTGCTCACAATAAAGGTAAATGGTTTATTTTTTGGGGCGGAAATCGTGATTCGTTCGCAAAATCAGATATTCATTACACAGGAAATGGATACGATTTTAAGGTTCAAGATGCAGTTGCTGATGACAAACCGAAAGGTTGGCACATAGATTATATTAACCCAGCACGAATGACAATACCGCAGACCAACTTGCGAATTGGATATTTTATTTCGGATAAATACAACGTTTCTATTGGTGTCGATCATATGAAATATGTAGTGCGCCAATATCAAATTTTTAATGTAAATGGATCAATAAATTTGCCAATTACAGAAGTTGGTGCTAAATTTAACGGAGTTTACAATAACAAACCAACCGTAATGACAGACGATTTTTTGAAATTAGAACATACTGACGGACTGAATTATGTTCACGCAGAAATTTCAAGATTTGATGATATTTCAAAAGTCTTCAAATTGCCAAATACTGATAAATTTCAAATAAACCTGACCGAAGGGTTAGGAACGGGTTTTATTTACCCAAGAACCGATTCAAGTTTGTTGAGTCGACCAAGACACGATGATTATAACGTTGCTGGAATAGGAATTTCGGCTAAAGCTGGACTAAATATTACTTTTTTTAAACATTTTTTCATTCAAACCGAGCTTAAAGGCGGTTACATAAATATGTTTAACATTCGAACAACCTTTGATGCATCTGATAAAGCAACACAAACAATTTTGTTTTTTGAAAGAACTATCGCTTTTGGTGGAATTTTTAAGTTGTAGAAAATTTAAATACAAAAGGAATATAAGTTCTTTAAAATTGAAATAAACTTGCGTTAATGAATTAAATAAACTTATTTTTTTTAATTCATTGCTTCAAGTTTAGATTTGAAATCATAATACGAATCTTTAT
>JAYVBR010000479.1:0-12811 GCA_043750395.1 Bacteroidota bacterium
TCAGAACCCAATTTTGGGAAATACAAAATCCCAGTCAAGTTGAAAGGATAATCCACGTTTAAATGAATTTGAAACAAAGGTTCTTCAAATTGCATTGGATACAATTCGTGATAGAAAGTTTTATAATCCTCGTCTGTCAAATCGGCTGGTTGCTTTGTCCAAGCTGGGTTTGGATTGTTGATGATGTTGTCAACCTCAATTTCCTCTTGTTTTGCGTCTTCGGCAGCGCCTTCTGGCAAAGGCAAACGCTCCGTTTTTGTGCCAAATTTGATCGGAATTGGCATGAACTTGTTATACTTATTCAACAAACCTGAGATTTTTGAATCTTCAAGAAACTCTAAAGAATCGTCGGCAATGTGAAGAATGATTTCAGTTCCACGATCAGTTTTTGAATGTGGTTCTAAAGTAAATTCTGGGCTACCATCGCAAGTCCAATGTGCCGCTGGTTGGTCTTTGAACGATTTAGTAATGATTTCTACTTTCGAAGCAACCATAAATGCTGAATAAAACCCAAGTCCAAAATGTCCGATTATACCAGAATCTTTGGCAGAATCTTGGTATTTATTCAAGAATTCTTCGGCTCCAGAAAATGCTAATTGGTTGATGTATTTTTCAACTTCGTCAGATGTCATTCCTAAACCTTGATCAATAACATGCAATTTTTTGCCTTCTTTATCGATTTTAACTTCGATAATTGGGCTGCCATATTCGGTTTTAGCCTCGCCAATACTGGTTAAATGTTTCAGTTTTAATGTTGCATCGGTTCCATTAGAAATCAATTCACGCAAGAAAATTTCGTGATCGCTGTATAAAAATTTCTTGATTAAGGGAAAGATGTTTTCTACCGAAACATTAATTTTTCCTGTTGTCATAATGTGTTTGTTTTAAATTTAAAAAATACATTTCAAATAGAATACCAATTTGAGTTTGAGTGACAAATTGGCTGATTTATTCAATAAAAAAGAATCAATTATTATTTTTTATCGAATAAATCAATCCTAAGTTTCCATCAAAATCGAATTCTTTTTCAAATATTAATCCAATTTTTTCTAAAACTTTTATTGATGATTTGTTATCGAACATTACACGACCAACTATTCTTTTAAAATTAAATTTTTCAAAACCAAATTTTAAACAAGCTTTTGCAGATTCGGTTGCAAAGCCTTGATTCCAATATTTTTTAAAAAATCTAAATCCGATGTCAACTTCATTTTTTTTAGGAGAGAATTTTAATCCGCACCAACCAAGAAATTGAGAATCAGACTTTCTGATAACTGCCCAACGACCAAATTGATACTCCTTATAATGATTATATAATTTAATAAATTTTTCGGCTTCTTGGAAAGAAACAAAGCTTTTGTCACCAGCATATTTTATTACATCAAAGTCTTCATTCAAATCAAAAAAATATTTGGCATCAGAAACATCAAATTCTCTTAAATAAAGTCTTTCTGTTTCTAAAATTTTCATTTCAAATCACATTTACTTCTGCTTCAATAGCAATTCCAAACATTTCGAAAACGGTTTTTTGAATATCTTTAGAAATATTCAAAATTTCTTGCCCCGTTGCATTGCCATAATTGACCAAAACCAATGCCTGATTTTCATGAATTCCTGCATCGCCAAAACGTTTCCCTTTAAAACCTGCTTGTTCAATGAGCCAACCAGCTGGAACTTTAACTTGAGTCTCTGAAATTTCAAAGAATTTCATTTCAGGAAATTTTTTATGAATTGGCTCAAAATTGGACTTTAAAAGAATTGGATTTTTAAAAAAACTTCCGCTATTACCTAGAATTTTAGGATCGGGCAATTTGCTTTTACGAATAGTAATTACTGCATTTGAGACATCGATTAAAGTTGGAATTTCTATATTATTATTAGCTAATTCAAGTTTGATATCGCCGTAAGAAATATTAATATTATGTTTTCGGTTTGTCAATTTAAAAATTACAGATGTAATAATGTATTGGTTTTTAAGTTCGTTTTTAAAAACACTTTCTCGGTAACCAAAATTGCATTCTAAATTATTGAATGTTCTAATTTCTTGGTTATCAATACTTATAGCGTTACAAGATACAAAAGTATCTTTTATTTCGGTTCCATAAGCGCCAATATTTTGAACAGGAGTTGTGCCAACATTTCCTGGAATTAATGACATATTTTCTAATCCTCCGAAATCTTGATTAATTGTCCAAAGCACAAATTCGTGCCAGTTTTCGCCAGCTTGACATTCAACTAATACAAAATTTTCGTCTTGATTAATGATTTTTTTGCCTTTCAAATCTATATGAATTACCAATGCGTCAATATCTTGGGTTAACAACATATTGCTTCCGCCACCCAAAATAAATTTTTTCTTGGTTTTATTTTCTATTAAAATTGTTTTTAAATCATTGATTGATTGAACAGCTACAAACTCATTTGCTTTAGCTTCGATTCCAAAAGTATTGTGTTTTTTTAGAGAAAAATTCGAAATTATTGTCATAAAAACTTAAATTGTTTATTGAGAAAATTTATCCACATAGTTTTTTTTCCAAATATGCATCATAAACAAAGGTAAAATAAATTGTGTCAATTGTTTTTCGCCTTTCATAAATTTTTCTAAAAGATTTTCGATTTTGATGTTTTCTAAATAAGGAATTTCGAATAAATCACTTTTAGAAAACTGATTCATTTCGTCTTTAAAACTTTCATTTTGCATTAAATAATCGCCCCAAGGAACACTTAAACCTATTTTTTTGAAATTCAAAATTTCAATTGGCAACCTTTCTTGCATTGCAGCTTTTAAAACGAATTTCCCTTTTTTGCCAGAAAACAACCATTTATCTTCTAGTGAGCCCAAACCAACAATAAGTTTTGGGTCTAAAAATGGTTCGCGACATTCTATAGATGCGCCCATTGTGCAACGGTCATTTCTATCTAAAAGTGAACATAAATAAGTATGTTGGTCGAAATAAAGAGCTTGCCTTTGCAGATTTTTTGGATATAGCTGCTTGGCTTCTGCAATAATTTCGTTTCTATAATTATTGCTTGGATTTTCTTTTAAACCAAATTTTTTAAAGATGTCATTCGGATAAATATTCGATCCATTAAACATAATCAATTCATCATTCGTTTTTAAACTTGAATATCTAACTAGTTTTTCGTATCTAGGATTTTTACTGAAGTTACCAAAACTGCCAATTTTTGAAATTACATTTAAAAAACTTGGATTTTTCAAAGCTTTATACCTAACATATCCGCCCATTAATTCGTCAGCGCCTTCGCCCGAAAGCAAAACTTTAACTTTAGATTGCGCCAATTTAGAAACTGCTAAAATGTGTGGATCGCTTAAATGAGTCAGAGGCTCATCAAGAAAAAAAGTCGATTGTAAAAGCTTGTCAAACAAATCTTTATTTTCAAGTTGCATGGTGTGAAAATTGTATCCTAACTTTTTGGAATACATTTCAGCTAAATTAGATTCGTTGTGTTCTTTTTCTTTAAAACCAATATTAAAAGTATTGATATTATCGAATTTTTGATGTTTTAATGATGCTGCAATCGATGACGAATCTAAGCCACCGCTAAGCAAAATACCAACTGGCACATCGCTAACCATTCTTAATTTGACAGATTCATCGAAAGTATTTTGGAACCATTCGACTGGATTTTTAATTTTTTCTTGGTTTTGGATTTCGGTTTTTAAATTCCACCATTTTTCGTTTGAAACTTTGCCACTTTCGTGAATGCACATAAAATGTCCAGGTAATAATTTTTGAACATTTTGATACATTGTTTTATCGCCAGTGACAAATCGATTAAAAATGAATTCTTGCATTCCATTATTATCAATTTTTAATGGAACACCAGCTGCAAACAAAGCTTTTTGCTCGGAAGCAAAATATAAAGTTTCATTAAAAAATGAATAATATAAAGGCTTCACTCCCATTCTATCACGAATTAAAGTGAGTTTTTTTTCTAATTTATCCCAAATTGCAATTGCAAACATTCCGTTTAATCGGTTTAGCATTTTGGTTCCATAAATTTCAAAAATTTTGATTAAAACTTCGGTGTCTGAACTAGTTTTAATATCAAAACCTTTGGCTTTTAACTCAGGATAAAATTCTTGGTAATTGTAAATTTCTCCATTAAAAACCATTACATAACGATTGTCATCAGAAAAAAACGGTTGATGTCCTGCTGATGAGATATCAATAATCGACAACCGCCTGTGTCCTAAACCGATATTGTTTTCAATAAACAAACCTTTATCGTCTGGACCGCGATGCTCAAGAATATCACGCATTTTAGTTAAAATACGTTCGTCTATTTTTTTTGTGGATTGCAAATGTAGCATTCCGTTTATTCCGCACATAATTAATCGATTTGGGGATTATTTATTAATTCGTGGTATTTATTTGCAATAATTTGCATGTTTTTTTGGTAATCAACATTTTGTTCAATGAAGATTCTATTTTGAATGATTACGTTATTTCTATAATCTTTGTTTTCAAAAGCCCAAAGTATTTCTTTCGCAAGCATTTGATAATCGTCAACATTAATTAATTGTCCGTTTTTTTTGTGTTTTATCCAATATTGATTGCCCGTAATGTCGGTCACAATCGGATAACAACCACCAGCCATAGCTTCGAACAAAGATGCGGAAACTCCTTCGGTTATTGGCATACTAACATAAAAATTAGATTTTTGTAACAAAATTGGCAAATCGTCGTTATTAATTCTACCTGAAAAATTAACTTTTGAATCAATTTTTAATTCTTTTGCCAATTCTTTCAATAATTCTAAAAGAATTCCATCACCAACAATAGTCAATTCGAAGTCAATTCCTAGATTATTCAATTCGGAAAATGCTTTTAAAATAATTTCGTGACGATAATCAGATGTTAATGATCGAGTAACTATTGCATAAATTTTATCCTCATTAAGAGTTTTTATATTTTGAAATTTTTCAAGATTGATACCTTTTGGCAAAATCAAAACTTTGGACATATCAACATCACATTTCGAAATTGAGTTTGCCATAACTTCGCCCCAAGCGTGAATTATATTGGCTTTTTTGAATGCATAATTTTGTAAAATTCTTTTAAAAGGAATTAACATTGAACCCATTGGCCACAAATCGGTAATGCCTTGTTGTGCAATTGCAATTGGTTTTACTCCACAAATTGCTGCTAAAAAGCCATAACTAGTTGTTCTTTCGGCAATAACCATATCGGGTTTTTCTAACTTAATTAATTTTCTAAGTTTAGAATAAGCAAAGAAAAATTCGATAATTCGTTTGATTTTAAAAAAAGAATTATTATTGCTTTTTAATTCCCACATTACAATTTCGAAATCGCCAAACTCTTTCAAACCGTTCATCCAAGTTATGGCGTCGGCTCGATTGGTTTCTCCTAGAAATAGAATTTTGCGTTTTTTCATAAATTTAATCTTCTGTATCTAATGCCCGATTTAAAAAATCATTTAAAGGTTTTAAAACAATTAATTTTTCTGATAATTTTTTACCAAAATCTTTATCAAGAAAAATTTTATCATCAATTTTTTGTGATGCTGTAAAACTTTTTAATTTCAAAAACTCAATAGCTTCGTGAGTTGGATCGTATCCTTTTGGAGCATTTTTTAAAACATTATTTTCTTCGCGACTCAAAGCCTCGAATTCAGTTTTAAAAATTTTATCAGTGACAATTGCTTGTAAATCTTCGTGAAAAAATTCAATTTCTTTGCGAATTTTCTTTAACTCTTCGACTTCGGGGCACCAAACGCCACCAGCAATAAAACTTGCATTTTTTTCGTAATGAATGTAATATCCTGGACTATTTTTTCGATTTCTGTTTGTGCTCAACCACATTCCGATATTGGTTTTGTAGGGTGATTTATCTTTAGAAAAGCGAATGTCACGATTGATTCTAAAAGTACAATTTTTGATTTCTAAAAGCTCTAAACTGCCGTCCAAAGGTTTCATTTCTGACAATAAACTTGCAATCATTGTGTGGTAGTCTTTCTTGAAATTTTCGTAACGCTTTTTGTTGGCGTGCATCCATTCGGTATTGTTATTGGCTTTTAAATCGTCAATAAACTGCAATGCTTCTTTCGTAATCATAACTTTTAATTTTTTATTGGCAAATTATTAAACGACCAATTGTTCATTCCACCATTCAATTCATAAATTGTTTTGAATCCTAGTGAAAACAATCTGTCAGCAGCTTTTTTACTTCGTCCGCCACCTTGGCAATTTACAAAAATAGGTTTTGTTTTATCAAACTGTTTAATCTTATCATTAAAATTTTCGCTATTCCAGTTGATATTAACTGCATTTTCGATATGACCTGTTACGAATTCTTCTGGCGAACGAACATCAAGAATTTGAGGTTTCGCCTCGGTTTTTAATTTTTCTTGAAATGATTTAGCTGATAAAGATTCGTAATTCTGAGCATTACAACTTATTGATAATAAACTTGTTAAAAGTAGCATTAATAATTTTTTCATTTTATTTGTTTTATTTGTTTTATCTGTTTTATCTGTTTTATCTGTTTTCTGATTCATTGAATGCCAAATCAACATTTTCTGACAATCCAACTCTTTCAAAAGTTAAGGTTGCTATTTGATTTTCAAGTCTACGAACAGAAAGTGTCTATTTTATTGTTGATAATTCATAGAATTTTCGTTTAGTATTTTCTTTAATTTTTATTAATTCTACAAAATGAGAATAAGATATTTTTGTAAAAATTTCCACATAATAAGTTTCATCTTCTTGAATTTCAATATTTTTAGATTCGGCGGATACTGTTGTCCGAATTGGTAAAAGTTGATATGAAAGTTGATTATAAATCGGTAGAAATGAAATAAAATCTATAAATAACGAATAAGCACTATGGTAATTACTGATATTTCTTAAATATCTTTCATTGGTTTTTATATTTCTAGTTTTTAATTCTAAAGCCAATTCTTTTAATAATTTCGTGCCATATTTGGCTCGATCTTAGCTATTTTGCTTAAATTCAACAATGTAATAACCAATCAACCAATTGCGCAAAGTAAGACGCCTATTGATTGCTCTCACTGCATTTTGCTGCAAAGATTGATGCGTTTCATCAATTTGTGATATTAATTTATTGTAATTCATAAATTAAAAACTTTGTAACTCTGATGTGTCGATTTAACAATATTTTCTGTTCTTTCTAAGTGAGTATCCGAAATAAATATTTGACCAAAATCTTCATTATCAACCATCGAGACTATTTTTTGAACACGAAATTCGTCTAATTTATCAAAAATATCGTCGAATAACAATATTGGTTTTTCGCCAGATTGTTTTTTTACAAATTCGAATTGTGCCAATTTCAAAGCTATCAGAAATGATTTTTGTTGTCCTTGCGAACCGAATTTTTTTATTGGATAATTATCAATTTCAAACATCAAATCGTCTTTATGAATGCCAACCGAAGTAAAATGCAACATTCTGTCTTTATTAATGTTTTCTTCTAAAAGCGTTTTCAAATTTTTATCAAACAAATGACTTTCGTATTTAATTTGAACCGTTTCCTCCGAACTAGTAATATTCTGATGGTGTTTATTAAAAATTGGGACAAATTCTTCTAAAAAAGCTTTTCTTTTCTCGAAAATATATTGTCCATAAACATTCAATTGTTCGTTGTATATATATAAGGTATCGGTTTCGAAAACTTGATTCAGAGCGAAATATTTTAATAAAGCATTTCGTTGCGATATAATTTTATGATATTGAATGAGTTGCGTTAAATAGTTAGCGTCCAGTTGTGAAATAACTGAATCAATAAATTTTCGACGGGTTTCGCTGCCATCAATAATCAAATCGTTATCGGCTGGTGAAATTATAACTAATGGAATGAATCCAATATGATCCGAAAATTTATCATATACCTTTCCGTTTCGTTTCAAGATTTTCTTGCTTCCTTTTTTTAAGCTGCAAATGATTTGTTCTAAACGCTGTTGTTTTTCGAATATACCATCGATTACAAAAAATTCTTCGTTATGTTTTATATTTTGAACCGCCAACGGATTAAAATAACTTTTCCCGATTGCCAAATGATAAATAGCATCTAGCACATTGGTTTTTCCTATGCCGTTTTTTCCGATAAAACAATTAATTTTATCATCAAACGCGAAATTGGCTTCCGAAAAATTTTTATAATTAAACAAAGAAAGTTTTTTTAAATACATTTAAAAGTTTGATAATATTGAAGTTAATCAATATTTATAAGATTTTTTTTTTGAATGCAAATTACAATAATTTAATTGAAATAAAACTAACTCTTAAAACCAATTCCTGCATCATACAAATCAGTTTTGCAATTTTCTAAAGTTTCTGAACAAACTTTCGAGAAATTTTCATTCATTGCCCAAGGTCGAATCGAAAGTTTTACCGAAGTTTCCATTAGAGCAATAACTTCGATACTTGGAGCTGGCTCCATCAAAATTTTAGAATTCGATTTTAACACATTTATAATTATTTCTTTGACTTTTTTTAAATCTGCATCATAAGACACTGAAATTTGTAAATCGCCACGACGCATTCCAAGTAAAGAATGATTGATAATATTTCCGTTAGATAACGCTCCGTTTGGAATAAAAATCGTCTGATTATTAGCAGTTATTAATTTTGTGACAAATATTTGAATTTCAGAAACTGTACCAGCAACATTTTGTGCTTCAATAGAATCGCCAACTTCGAATGGTTTGAAAAGTATAATTAGTATGCCACCAGCAAAATTTGATAATGAACCTTGTAAAGATAACCCAATTGCCAAACCTGCTGCACCAATAATTGCTACGAAAGAGGCAGTTTCGATTCCTAATTTAGAAATAAAAGTCACAAATAACAAAACCCGCAACAACCAAATTAAAATATTTGTTAAAAATTTAGATAAAGTTGGTTCAAAATCTCGTTTTTGAACTTTTCTATCAACAAGTTTTTTGAATATTTTAATAGCATAATGACCAACTATCAATATAAAAAAAGCCACAATCATTTTAGGTGAATAATCAACCAGAAGATTCACATTTTCAGCAAAATAATTATTAATATCTTCAAAAGTAATCATTATTTCATTTTTCTCATTTCACGAGCTAAAAGGGTATTTTTTAGCAACATAGCAATTGTCATTGGGCCAACTCCACCTGGAACTGGCGTAATATGTGATGCTTTTTTAGATACATTTTCGAAATCGACATCGCCTACAATTGAATAACCTTTTTCTGAATCATTGTTAACTCTTGTAATTCCTACATCAATAACAACAGCACCATCTTTTATCATTTCGGCTTTCAAATAATTTGGTACGCCAAGTGCTGTAATTATTATATCGGCTTGTGTCGTAATTTGCGAAATGTTTTTGGTATAACTATGTGTCAATGTTACAGTTGAGTTGCCTGGAAAACCTTTTCGCCCCATTAGAATGCTCATTGGTCGACCAACAATGTGGCTTCTGCCAATAACAACTGTGTGTTTTCCTTTGGTTTCTACGCCATAACGTTCTAATAATTCAAGAATTCCAAATGGCGTTGCAGGAATAAAAGTCGTCATATCCAAAGCCATCTTGCCGAAATTTTCTGGGTGAAAACCATCAACATCTTTGCTAGGTTCGATTGCCATTAAGATTTTTTGAGTATCAATTTGCTCAGGCAAAGGCAATTGCACAATAAAACCATCAATGTTATCGTCTTCGTTTAGTTTTTTTATTTTACGCAACAATTCGGTTTCTGAAGTTGTACTTGGCATTTTTACTAAAGTCGATTCAAAACCTACACGTTCGCAAGCAGTAACTTTATTGGCAACATAGGTCATACTCGCTCCATCATTTCCGACAATAATCGCTGCTAAATGAGGAACTTTTTCGTTGTTGGCTTTCATTAAATCGACTTCGGCTGTGATTTCGAGTTTAATGTCGTTGGCTGTTTTTTTTCCGTCTAGTAAAATCATTATGAAAATTATTTAAAGTTTAAATTATTTCAAGTTTCAAGTTTCAAAATTAACACAACTTGAAACTTTAACTTCAAACAAAAAATTTATCTCATACCTGGCATTGCACCTTTCATATTACCCATTGCCTTCATCATATTTTTTCCACCTGGACCTTGCATCATTTTCATCATTTTGCTCATTTGGTCAAATTGTTTCATCAATTGATTGACTTCTTCGACTTTTCTACCTGAACCCTTTGCGATTCTGGCTTTTCGTTTCACGTCAATAAGAGTTGGCTTACTTCTTTCTTTTGGTGTCATTGAATAGATTATTGCTTCGATGTGTTTAAAAGCATCGTCCTGAATTTCGACATCTTTCATCGCTTTAGATGCTCCAGGAATCATTCCAACCAAATCTTTCATATTTCCCATTTTCTTAACTTGCTGAATTTGAGATAAGAAATCGTCGAAACCAAATTCGTTTTTTGCAATTTTCTTTTGTAATTTTCTGGCTTCTTCTTCGTCGAATTGTTCTTGTGCGCGTTCAACAAGCGACACAACGTCTCCCATTCCTAGAATACGTTCTGCCATACGTTCTGGATAAAAAATGTCAATTGCGTCCATTTTTTCGCCAGTTCCTACAAATTTAATTGGTTTGTTAACAACCGATTTAATAGAAATTGCAGCTCCACCACGAGTATCACCATCAAGTTTTGTTAGAATTACACCATCAAAATTTAAAATATCATTAAATGCTTTTGCAGTATTTACGGCATCTTGTCCGGTCATTGCATCGACAACAAACAATGTTTCTTGTGGTTGAATAGCTTTGTGAACTCTAGAAATTTCGTCCATCATTTCGGTATCGACAGCCAAACGACCGGCGGTATCGACAATAACAACATTATAACCTTTTTCTTTGGCGTATTTTACAGCATTGGTAGCAATTTCAACTGGATTGTTGTTGCCTAATTCAGAATAAACTTCAACACCAATAGAATCTCCAACAATATGCAATTGGTTTATTGCCGCAGGACGATAAACATCGCAAGCGACTAATAATGGTTTTTTGTTCTTTTTGGTTTTCAAGAAGTTAGCTAGTTTTCCAGAGAAAGTTGTTTTTCCAGAACCTTGCAAACCTGACATTAATATTACAGTCGGATTACCAGAAAGATTAATTCCTGCAACATCGCCACCCATCAATTCTGTTAATTCGTCTTTGACAAGTTTAACCAACAATTGTCCCGGTTGTAGCGTTGTTAAAACATTTTGACCAATTGCTTTTTCTTTGACTTTTGTTGTAAAATCTTTGGCAATCTTGAAGTTAACATCGGCATCTAATAAGGCACGACGCACTTCTTTAAGGGTTTCGGCAACGTTTATTTCGGGTATTTTTCCGTGACCTTTTAATGTATGTAATGCTTTATCTAACTTTTCGCTTAAACTACTGAACATATTTTTTTATTTAGAGTTGCAAATATAACGAATTGAGATAATTTGTTAATATGAAAATTAGAAAATTTTTGCATAAAAAAAACCGATTTAATTTATCAAATTCTAACCAAAACTTGTCGAATACTAATTAAAATGCAATTTTAACAATAAATAAAATCTCTAATTCAACTAAAATTCTTACTTTTAATAAAAAATATTATGACAAGAAAAGAATTTTTTCAGAAAGCAGGTTTTGGCGCTGCCGTTTTATTGGTTCCTGCTTGTATTGCAGGTTTGGCTACAAGTTGCAGTAAAGACAATCCAGAACCAGCCAATAATCAAAATCCAACAGGTACAGTTCCTACTAATATTGATTTTACGATTGATGTTTCTAATGGAAATTTGGCGACCAATGGTGGTTCATTGGTTCAAAACGGCGTTATTGTTGCTAAACTACTAGATGGTTCGGGTTTTATTGCAGTTGCAGCAGGTTGCACTCACGCAGGTACTATTATTGATTATAAAAAAGAAACCAACTCTTTTAATTGTTCTAACCACCAATCTAATTTTTCTGCAACTGGCACAGTATTGAATGGTCCAAATAATGGTGGTTCTGCATCGAACTTGAGAAAATTCAACACAACTTTAACTGGCAATAGTCTGCGTGTTTTTTCTTAAATAAAATTATGAAAAAAATTATATTATTTTTAATCTTTTTGTCAGTTTTTGGATTTTTAGGATACAAATACCTAATGACATCAGGCGAACGAAATCTTGATTCCGAAAAAACCAAATTTGTAGTAACGTCAAAATCAATTTTAAGCGAATTTTCATCGAATATAGAACTTGCAAATAAAAAGTATTTAGAAAAAGCTGTTGCTATTTCTGGAGTTGTAACTTCGGTAAAAAACCACGAAGTAATTATTGACAATATAATTATTTGTAATTTAGCAGAAATTGATAAAACCATAAAAGCTGATCAAAACGTATCTATAAAAGGAAGAATTGTTGGTTTTGATGATTTAATGGGCGAATTAAAAATGGACAAATGTATTTTAAATAAAAATTAAATGACTTTAAAAAAATATATTTCAGCTATATTAATTTTTGGGTATTTCTCATTTGCAACAGCGCAAGAAGATTTATTGAATGAGTTAGACACAATCAAATCACTTGAAAAAGAAATTGAAATTTCAGCATTTAAGGGTTTACAAATTTGTAATATGCAATCGACCAAAATGCCAGCAAAAGGCGAATGGCACATTTTGATTTCTCACCGATTTGGCGATTTGACCAATGGTTTCGAGAACTTTTTTGGTTTGGACGAAGCCAATACTAAAATCGGAACAGTTTATGGCGCAACCAACTGGTTGTCATTGGGTTTTTCAAGGCATACTTTCAATAAAACATACGAATTGGCAGGAAAATACAAATTGGC
>JAYVBR010000480.1:0-2402 GCA_043750395.1 Bacteroidota bacterium
CTAAATAAACCGATAAGTCCTACACCAAAATGGGAAGAAAGTTTAATGTTTTCAAAATTAATTTAAAAGGAGGCTGGTAATGGCTTATAAAAAAATAAAGTCTTATCAGTTTTCAGAAATTGAGTTAAGAAAAATATGGTTAGAAGAGTATTGTCAAAATGAAATTATAATTTTTGATGGAGTTAAGGTTAAATTTTATGAAGATATGTTTGATCATATTTTTTATGAAAGTAAAGATAGAATTGAAAAAGATAAATCAATTTTATCTCTAAATAGACTTGAAAAAATATTTTGGAATAAAGAAGTTTTGCAAGATGAAAATGCAATTTTGAAAAAAGGTTGGAATAACAAATCGAAAACTTTTTTTGAAGATAGACGAGTTGCTATTGTAAAAGGCAATTATGTTGTTATAATCAGATTTGTTGGTTTTTTACAAGCAAAATTAGTAACTGCCTACGAAAAAATGAAATAGAGAATATCTTAGAAAATCCAGATTTTGAGAAAAGTGAAATCTATTTTGGAAAAAAATAGCCAAAAAAAAACGTTGACTCGGGTTCAACGTTAAAGACCTTTGTAAATTCCAGACCAATGGTAAAGAACAATGTAAATGTACAATTTTTTTTAATAATTACTATTTTTTGTGATAAAATTATAAAAACGATTTAATAGTAAGCATAAATCCAAAAAAATGTTAGATAAAAACACATTAAAAAAAGCCTTTTCGACAATGGCAACTGCCAAGGCAATGACTAATTTGTATGAAGATAATTTCAAGATTGTTTCGAAATATGTTCACGCAACATCTCGCGGTCACGAGGCGATTCAAATTGCTATGGCGATGCAATTATTACCTCAAGATTATGCTTTTCCGTATTATCGAGACGATGCAATGTTGTTAGGAATTGGAATGCAACCTTACGATTTGATGTTGCAATTGATGGCAAAAAAAGATGATCCTTTTTCGGGTGGAAGAACCTATTATTGCCATCCAAGTTTAAAAGACGATGATAAACCAAAAATTCCACATCAGTCATCGGCAACTGGAATGCAAGCGATTCCAGCAACTGGAGCAGCAATGGGGTTGAAAAGCCCCCTAGCCCCCATAGGGGGAACTCCAAATTTTATAAATAATGGTTTTGTTTTATGTTCATTAGGTGACGCATCAGTTACCGAAGGAGAAATTGCTGAAGCATTCCAAATGGCGGCTTTGAAACAACTTCCTATTTTGTATTTAGTGCAAGATAATGGCTGGGACATTTCGGCAAATGCTGCTGAAACTCGTGCACAAAATGCTTTTGAATATGCAAAAGGATTCGTTGGTTTAGAAGCAATTTCTATTGATGGAGCCAATTTCGAAGAAAGTTATTTAGCAGTTCAAAAAGTCATAAAAACCATTCGTAAAGAACGACGACCATTTTTGGTTCACGCCAAAGTTCCGTTGTTGAATCATCATACTTCGGGCGTTAGAATGGAATGGTATCGAGATGATTTGGACGAAGCCAGAAGTCGTGATCCTTACCCAGTTTTGGTTCAACAAATGCTTGATGCTGGAATTTCGCAACAAGAAATTGATGATCAATTGGCGGTGACTTTAGCCACTGTTCAAGCCGATTTTGATCGGGCACTATTGGCAGAAGATCCAAAACCTGAGGATTTATTCACACACGATTTTGCTCTAACACCAATCACAGAAGAAGTTGGAGAACGCAATCCGCCACGAGATGAAAAAGTGGTAATGGTCGATTGTGCGCTTTTTGCAATTGAAGAATTGATGCGAAAACACCCAGAATGTTTGCTTTATGGTCAAGATGTAGGAGCAAGGCTTGGTGGCGTTTTTCGGGAAGCCGCAACTTTAGCACAAAAATTTGGAGACGATCGGGTTTTTAATACGCCAATTCAGGAAGCATTTATTGTGGGTTCGACGGTTGGAATGTCGGCTGTTGGTCTTAAACCAATTGTTGAGGTTCAATTTGCCGATTATATTTGGCCTGGATTGAACCAATTGTTTACCGAAGTCAGTCGGTCTTGTTATTTATCGAACGGGAAATGGCCTGTGAGTATGATTTTGCGTGTTCCGATTGGTGCTTATGGAAGCGGTGGTCCATATCATTCGTCGTCGGTTGAGAGTGTTTTGACTAATATTCGGGGAATCAAAATCGCATATCCGAGTAATGGTGCCGATTTAAAAGGTTTGATGAAAGCTGCCTATTACGACCCAAATCCTGTTGTGATTCTCGAACATAAAGGCTTGTATTGGAGTAAAGTAAAAGGCACTGATGCAGCTAAAGTAAATGAACCAAGCGAAGATTATATTTTACCTTTTGGAAAAGCCAATATTGTCCAAGAAATTTGGGAGCAAGAAACTGATGAAACTATTTCGATTATAACATACGGAATGGGCG
>JAYVBR010000481.1:0-2398 GCA_043750395.1 Bacteroidota bacterium
CTTGCTGACGAACCCACTGGAAATCTCGATAGCAAAACATCCATCGAAATCATGAAACTTTTTGACGATATTCACGCACTTGGAAATACCGTTATTTTGGTAACTCATGAAGAAGAAATTGCTGAATATGCTCATAGAATAATTCGATTGCGAGATGGATTAATTGAAAGTGATACTGTAAAATGATTTTAATAAAGTTTAATTTTTTGAAAATTTCGGGAACAAATCATAAAAAATAAAATTTGAGATAAAATTCATTTGAATTTTGTAATTTTGCTAATTACGATTTATTAATTAGTTGCGTAAAATATAATTTAATTTCACAAATCAAATGAGTTTTTTTAAAAGAATATTTTCATCAGAAAAAAAAGAACCAGTTTTCGATGAAGAAACAAAACAAACCTTAGATAAAGGATTGGAAAAAAGCAAAACATCATTTTTTTCTAAACTTACCAAAGCTGTTGCAGGAAAATCTAAAGTTGATGTTGATGTTCTTGATAATCTTGAAGAAATATTGGTTGCTTCAGACGTTGGAGTTGACACTACTCTAAAAATAATTAAAAGAATTGAAACTCGAGTTGCCGAAGATAAATATCTTGGAACAGATGAGTTAAACATAATTCTGCGTGAAGAAATATCTGGATTATTGTCTGAAACCAATCTTGGCGAAGCTTCAGAGTTTGTAATTCCAGTAGGAGTAAAGCCTTATGTATTAATGGTCGTAGGAGTTAACGGTGTTGGTAAAACAACAACCATCGGAAAACTAGCTTATCAGTTTAAAAAGAAAGGATACAAAGTTGTTCTTGGCGCAGCAGATACTTTTAGAGCTGCAGCAATAGACCAATTGCAAGTTTGGGCAGATCGAGTTCAAGTGCCATTAGTAAAGCAGAATATGGGAAGCGATCCTGCGTCAGTTGCATTTGACACGTTGCAAAGTGCTGTCGCTCAAGATGCTGATATTGTAATTATTGACACCGCTGGACGTTTGCACAACAAAATAAATTTAATGAACGAACTTACAAAAGTAAAACGTGTTATGCAAAAAGTTGTTGCTGATACGCCAAACGATGTAATGTTAGTTCTTGATGGATCGACTGGACAAAATGCATTCGAACAAGCCAAACAATTTACAGCAGCAACCGAAGTAACTTGTCTCGCAGTAACTAAACTTGACGGAACTGCAAAAGGTGGTGTGGTTATTGGTATTTCGGACCAATTTAAAATTCCAGTCAAATATATTGGTGTAGGAGAAGGAATAGAAGATTTACAGGTTTTTAATAAATACGAATTTGTTGATTCATTTTTTAAATAAATATTTTATGTTTTCAGATTTTTTTAGAAATACTTCATCGATAACATTTTACTTTGTTAGCATTATTTGTATGATATTAGCAAATTTAACAATGAAAATAAACTATTATGCTTATTTTGGTTTAATACTTATTGGTTTATTATTTTTTATACTCGGTTTAGTTAAACGTTTTAAAAAATAGTAACATGAAAAAAATTTTTATATTTTTTTTACTATTATTTACTTTTATTTCTTGTAAACAAAAAATATCAAAAACCGAACTAAAAAATCTAAACGGTTATTGGGAAATCGAAAAAGTAATTTTTCCTGATGGAAATAATAAAGATTACAAAATCAATGAAACAATAGATTTTTTTGAAATTAAAAATGATTCAGGTTTTCGAAAAAAAGTTACTCCACAATTCAATGGAAAATATTTAGTAAATGATGTTTTCGAAAAAATTATAATAGACAATACTGATGATAAATTTTTTATTAAATATAAAACTAATTATTCTAATTGGAAAGAAGAAATAGTTGAATTATCTAAAGAGAAATTAGTTTTAAAAAACGATTCTAATATTGAATATTACTACAAAAAATCAATTCCTTTTTCCTTAAAATAATGGCAAAAAGAACAAGTAATGAAAGCTCTATTGCTGATGTTTTGAAAGAAATTATCGAAAAAAACAAATTGCAACCTGGTATTGACGAAGTTGTTGTAAAAGACGCATGGAAATCGTTAATGGGCAATGGCGTTAATAGTTACACCCGAAATGTAATCTTGAAAAATGGCACTTTATATGTCGAATTGACTTCGGCAGTTTTGAGAGAAGAATTGACTTATGGAAAAGAGAAAATTATTGCTTTGATTAATGAAGAATTGCGTCGCGATGTGGTGAAAAATGTCATTTTAAGGTAAAAAATAAATTTATTTCAAAATATCATTCATTATTTTTAAATGATGAATGGTGTGAATTTCAATAAAATTTATGGATTGATTTAAGTTCAAAACTCCAAAATAAGGATGAATAAAATTACTTTTTTTATTTAATTCTTTCAAATCTAAAACCAATTTTTTTGAGATTTCTAATTGTTTAATTAAAT